>JAQBPR010000111.1 GCA_028287395.1 Bacilli bacterium | reverse complement strand
TGGAGGGGGTTCGGTAAATCGGATAAACCAATGAGTGGCTACAATTATGACCGGTTGGCAGATGATATCCGCACTGTAGTTGGCGCACTTCAATTAGACAACTTCACGCTCGCGGGTCACTCCACGGGTGGAGCGATTGCGATACGTTATATGGCCCGATACAATGGTTACGGAGTATCCAAACTTGTTCTTATAGACGCTGCAGCTCCCATAGGCTTTACAACAAAAACTGCTGATAAACTTCTTACTGAAACGTTAAATGACCGCCCTAAGATGCTGCGGGGAATAACAGACACCTTTTTCTTTCAGTATATAACCGGCCCATTCTCGGATTGGTTTTTTCAATTGGGATTACAGGCAGCAGGATGGTCAACCGCGGCAATCATAGTTCTACTAAGAGATGAGAAGCTGTATGCTGATCTGCTAAAAATATTTGTCCCTACTTTAATAATTCACGGCATTCATGACAGAGTGATTCCATTTGCACAAGCTCAGGAACTAAATCAAAAAATAAGAAATTCACGGCTTGTCCCCTTTCAATACAGCGGTCATGGCCCTTTCTGGGAAGAACGTGACAAGTTTAACCAGCTATTGACACAATTTATTGGCTAATAGTTCGCTAAAGAAGAACGATATTTCAATATCGAGAAGAGCTGCCGCGTGGCAGCCTTTGATTAACTAAACGGGTAGTTTTACGCAATAGGATTTGAATTTCTGAATTGTGGTAAGATGAAATAAAACAAAATTTGTAATTAAAAGTACTTTTTTTATGAAGTTAGCAAAAAGGAGGTCACATTTATGTATACAATTGGCGATATCCTACTCATCATTATTTATATATGTATAGTAGTTTGGATATCTCGTTTTATTAATAAATTTGTTGGACTATCATCAATCAGAGTAATGTTACTTGGGATTGCTTTGCTTGCTTTTTCAAGTAGTGTAATAGAACAGAAAGAAAAAACAGATCTAAATGAAGTTCTTTCAGTAATAGGACTTGGAATAACTCTAAGTGGTCTAATTAAGAAGGAACTTGAGATTAAAAAACAGACATGAAAGACGATTCAATTGATCAATAACTCCGCATTCCCACTATGGTCGCTACGCTCCCTTGGTAACAACGAGTCAATTTTTCATTTGGGTCAATTATGTACATCAAAAGAGGGCTCGGGAGATTCCCCCAACCCTTAGCTTGAGACATAATAATATTTATTGTTTTTGGTCTGAGTCCTCAACTGGCTCACATTCTTGTTCAGCAGCGGTACGGAATTCCTCCTCGTTTCGAGAGGCAAGAGCATCTCCGAATTGATCTAATCGTGCCGGGTTGCTTGCAGGTCCGTCGTTGTCTGGCTTATTGTTTCTTCCTGTCATTCTATCACCCCCTGTGGGTTAGGGTTGCCAAAATACGGAACGCCATACGCTTATCAGATAAATGCTTGGCAGGTTGAGGTTAACTTACCTAGCGGGTGATTATTACTTCGGCGTTAATTATGAAATTTGGCATGATCGCGAGATGTATAATCAAGGGATTTATGGTGAGTATTTAGAAGATGGGGAGGAAGTGGTTACTACACCTCTCTTGCTGCCTCAGATGATGCAGAAATGATCAAGTTGTTTCAAAAAACGTAAAATGGGTATTTAGAATAGTTACGAGTTTTAATAGAGAGAAGGATTTAAGTCTATGTCAACCATTGAAACCAATCAGTTTGAAAAGAAAATGGATATTCGAAATATTCAAAAAGAAGATATTAATGCTATTTTGGAGCTGCAAAAAATTTGTTTTGCCGGAATGATCCCTTGGGAAAGAGAGCATTTAGAGAGTCATTTAGAGATTTTTCCAGAGGGGCAGTTTTGTGTTGAATATGATGGAACGATTATTGGATCGTGTTCTAGCTTGCTAGTAAACTTTGATGAATATGATGATCGCCATACATGGGACGATATTACAGATGAAGGCTATATCCGAAACCACGACCCGGAAGGGTTTAACCTGTATGCGATTGAAGTTATGGTTCATCCTGAATTCCGCAGAATGAAGATTGGCCGTCGACTGTATGAAGCAAGAAAGGATTTAGCGCGGGAATTGAATTTAAAAAGCATTATCCTTGGAGGAAGAATTCCAAACTACCATCTGTATGCAGATAAAATGACACCGCGTAAATATGTTGAGGAAGTTGTGTTGCATAATATATATGATCCTGTATTGACCTTTCAATTGATGAATGGTTTTACTTTAATGCGAATTAATAAAAATTATTTGCCGGACGATAAGGCGTCGCAAAAATATGCAACCATTATGGAATGGAATAATGTGGATTTCAGAGCACATACCAAACGACATTTTCGCACGGCATTTCCTGTCCGTATCTGTGTAATTCAATATGAAATGAAAAAAATCGCTTCTTTTGATGAATTCGCTAACCAAGTGGAATATTATACGGCTGTTGCTTCAGATAATATCTCAGATTTTGCAGTTTTTCCTGAGCTATTCACAACACAGCTGATGTCGTTTTTAGATGAAAAAACCTCAAGTCAAGCCATTCGACGCTTAACGGATTTTACCGAACAATATATTCAGCTCTTCACCCATTTGGCATTAAAATATAATGTGAATATTATAGGCGGCTCCCATATCGTTGAGGAAGATGACCGCATCTTTAATATCGCTTATTTGTTTCGAAGAGACGGGACCATTGAGAAGCAATATAAAATCCACATTACCCCGAACGAAAGAAAATATTGGGGCATTAGTCAGGGGAATGAAGTCAAGGTTTTTGATACGGATTGTGGGAAAATCAATATTCAAGTTTGTTATGACATCGAATTCCCGGAAATCTCGCGTATCGCGGTAGATAAAGGGGCAAAGATTATCTTTACTCCATTCTGTACCGAGGATCGGCAAGGTTATTTAAGAGTGCGGTACTGCTCTCAAGCGAGAGCCGTTGAAAATCAAGTGTACACCGTGATCGCGGGAACGGTAGGGAATTTATCTCAAGTGGCTAATATGGATATCCAGTATGCGCAATCTGGTATTTTCACCCCATCGGATTTCGAATTTGAACGGGATGGGATCGTCGGAGAATGTAACCCAAATATTGAAACCGTAGTAATTGGCGATATTGATTTAGAAAAGCTTAGCAGACAGCGGAAATCAGGTACTGTAAGGCATTTGAAGGATCGCCGATTGGATATATACCAAATCAAATACAAAGAAAAACTGGATAAGCATTAAGCAATAAACAAAAACCAGTCTAACACTTTATTCGTGTTTTTGACTGGTTTTTGTTTATTAGGATCGAATAGTCTAATAGGACATAAATCGTCTATGCAGCCAAATTGTTATGAACAGAAGCTTGCTTTCTTTGGCGTCTTGCTTTGATGAAATGAAGTGCTTCATAGAAGGTTGGCACCATGATTAATGTGAATAGTGTGGCGAAAGATAAACCACCGATTACAACGACAGCCAAGCCTTTGGAAACGATGCTTCCTTGCTCAGTCTTCGATATAACAAGCGGGAGCATTGCGCAAATGGTTGCCACTGCTGTCATAAGGATGGGACGCATACGGGTTGCCGCTGCTTCAAGCAGGGAGTCGCGAATCGTCATCTTTTCCTCATTCTGTTTCACACGGTCGATCAACACGATCGCGTTGGTTACGACAATTCCAATCAGCATCAGCATACCGAAGAGGGATGTGACATCGAAAGAAGTTTTGGTGATCATCATTCCCACAATTGCGCCAACTGCAGCAAAAGGAAGTGAGAATAAACTTGCAATTGGTGCACGAAATGCTTTGAAAGTTATCACCAAAATGAGTAATACAACACCTATTGAGATGGCCATTGTCATGAATAAGTCTGCGAAGTTGCTGGATTGATCAGCAGATGCTCCGCCTTGAATCAAGGTAACACCTGCCGGTAGTTTCAAAGCGGTTGTTTTTGTTTTAATCGCTTTATCGATTTCCGATAGTTTTGTCGAATCAGCCAAGGCCGTAATGCGTAAATATTGCTGACCATCTTTATGCAAAATTGAATTGGCTTCGTTGGTTTGTTCAATTTTTGCAACGGTTGATAATGCGGCAGGTCCTTTAGCTGTCATGATTTCAATATTCGATAGATCTGCATTAGTCGTTGGATTAAGTAAGGCTCCCAAAACGACTGGGGTTTCCTTGCCCTCAATCTTCATCGATCCAATCGGAGTTGGATTGAGCAATGAACGCACTGACATAGCTAATTGCTGTGGATTAGCTTGGGCCGGATCGACGACAATCGCGTAACCCGGTTTGGTCACATCTTGGTTGCTTGAAACCTTCACGACGCCTTCTATAGCTTTGATTGCTGAAGTTACCTCTGTAGCTGCAGTTGTCAAATCATTCGCATTGTCTCCGGTTATATCCACGGTGATTCCTGAAGAGCCTCCGCCGCCAAAACCTCCTGCGCCAGCTTCCAAATCTGCGTCAGGATAATTTTTCTTCTGTTCTTTGACTTGATCGATAAAGTGCTGAGTTTTGGCGTCTTTTTTCATAAACACCATAAAATTAGCAATGGTTGGTGGCGCAACACTACCCCATTTCGCGCCATCATCGGTATTGCCTTGCGTGAATATGACATGGTCCACTTCGCTTTGCGCAAGAACGAATTTTTCCAATTCATAAGCTTTGTCTCTTATTGAAGCGATAGGCGTTTGTGGCGGATAAGACAAGCTTATGGTTAGTGTGCTTGCACTCGAATCGCTGACAGCGCCTTTAGGTAAAGTAAAATACAATATGATCGAGCCCGCAAAGACAAGCAAAGAAAGTCCGATGGAAATAAATTTGTGATTTAACGTCCAGGTTAACACACCTAGTAAGCGTTTCGGTTGTTTGTGTTCCTTCAATTTTGCTTTACGCAGTAACCATGCGCTCATAATTGGCACAACTGTTAAAGCAATAAACAACGAAGACAATAGGGAATAGGTTACGGTTAAAGCAAAGGGAAGCAGTAATTGTTGCAGGGAGCCTTGCAGCAGTCCAAGCGGCAGGAAAACCGCAACGGTGGTTAAGGTGGATGCCGTGATTGCTCTGGCTACTTCACGAGTTGCATCGATGATCAGTTCTTTGGAAAACTCCGCTTTTTGTGTTCGCCGGAATATATTTTCGATAACGACTATACTATCGTCAACTAATCGCCCAACGGCTACCGCGACCCCGCCGAGTGTTAAAATATTTAATGTGACGCCTGATCTGGATAAGAGGAATAAAGTTAATCCAAGCGATAGTGGAATGGATACAATCGTAATTAAAGTCGAACGAACGTTTCTTAAGAACAACAGGATGACAATTGTAGCAAACAAAGCGCCTAATAATACTTCTCTCATCATACTATTTACCGAGGTAACGACGGATGCTGAAGTGGTATAAACTACCTCTGCTGTGGTATTTGAATATTTTTGTGAAATGGCCGCAGCGGTCTTGGCTATTTCTTTTCCGATGGAAACGGCATTCGAACTCGCATCCTTCGTGATAACAAGCATTAATGAGTCCTTGCCATTGATTCGTGTAATGGTGTCCTTGTTCGTGGAAACCTCAGTTGTGGCGACATCCTTTAATTTTACACCTGGGGCAACACTTAAATTGTTAAGCGCATCAAGGTCATTCAGATTGCCAATTACCTTAATGCCGCTCGTTTTGCCGTCAATGAGCTTTTCTCCTGCAGAAACAGCAAGATTTTGTCCTTGCAAAACACCCATTAAAGCTTGAACCGGAACTTTTGCATTCGCTAATTTATCTTTGTCCGGATGAATGATTACGGAAGGATCGGATTTTCCGCCAAGCACTACGCTGGCAATTCCTTTAATTTTTTCGAACTCTGGTACGATTTTTTGTTCTGCAAGCTCCATATTTTGTTTGGTAATACCCTCTTTAAAATTAAGCGAGAGCCAAGATAAAGGGATCATCGAGGTGTTCAATTGCACGACAAACGGCTTAGACATGCCTGCAGGCAGTACAATGGAATTGATCGCTTCCTGTACATTGGCTTTGGCATCCTTCATTTTGATTTTCGAATCGAAGGTCATATCAATTTTGATAAAACCATCAGCTGAAGTAGAGAAAACTTCTTTTTTACCAGTTACATTTGAAACTGCTTTTTCGATAGGCGTGGTTGCATTATCCAGCATAGATTTGGCATCAAAGCCTTGTCCTACGACGGTAACGCTAATTTGCGGAACGTCCACTGAAGGTAAAAATTCCATAGGCAGCTTTAAATAACTGAACACACCCATCCCTAGAATAAGAACCACCAAAAATATTACTGCTGCTTTATTGCCGAATGCCCATTTTGTAAACCAAGTCATTGTTAAATCCCCTCTCACCTATCCTAATATAATTACTCTAAGTCTAGTGTACCGATTTGCAGTGTGAAGCGAAAACGTCTTAAGAATGGGTTTTTTCCCCGTCTTGAGGCGGAGATATAATTATTCTAAAATCGACAATATTTCGAATTGTACGTAGGATTGTTGTAAAACCACTTAGCGGTTGTTATTATTGAAGAGATAAAAATAATTAACGGTTAATCTAGGAGGACAAGGTGGACAATCCATTAACTTTAGAAAATACATTAGATTCAGCAGGGGGAGCAGAACAAGAGGCGACCGCTGCGCTGGGGCCAGTAACCTGGAGAGATTTTGTGCAATTAGCTAAGCCAGGCATCATATTTTCCAACCTGATTACAACATTTGGCGGTTTTTGGATTGCGGTGCAATGGAACTTTGATATGGATACATGGTACAACATGATATATGCGCTGCTTGGTACAGCATTAGTGATGGCTTCCGGCTGCGTGCTTAATAACTTTCTTGATCGTGATATGGATACAAAAATGGCGCGTACGAAGAAAAGAGCGCTGCCCACAGGTAAAATGAAGCCGCAAGTTGTGCTTTGGTACGGTGTGTCTTTAGGTATAGTGGGAACGATCGTCTTGAGAATGCTCAATCCTTTATCAGCTGAGTTGGGTTTAATTGGTATTTTCGTCTATGTATTGATTTATACAGCATGGTTTAAACGAACTTCCGTGTGGAGTACGTTTGTCGGTGCCGTTTCCGGCGCAGTTCCACCAGTAATTGGATACTGTGCGGTAACAGGCCAGTTGGATTTGAATGCAGGTATTCTTTTTGCGATATTATTTCTTTGGCAGCCGCCGCATTTTTGGGCGTTGGGCATTCGGCGAATGGAAGAATATCGTGCCGCTGGATTTCCTTTGCTTCCGGTTGTTCGTGGTTCTTACGTTACGAAAATAAGTATGATTCGTTATGTTGTGCTGCTTGTCCCTGTATCTACAATGCTTTATATCAATGGTGCAGTTGGGATGATTTATTTGATCGCAGCTGTGGTGCTGGGTTTTATCTGGATTTGGATGTGTGTCGCTGGCTTCCGTGCGAAGGATGAAGAAGCTTGGGCGAAAAAAACATTTATCTTTTCGATCAATTACTTAACGTTATTGTTTATTATTATGGTCATTGATACCGTGCATGCGCACGTCTAAAGTATTTAAAGGTGGAAACAGTCGATGAAAACACAACTGGCACAACATTGGTTTAAAATCGTTACCGTGCTTTTATTGGTATTGATCGTAGGAGCGGTTATTTATCAGACGAATGGAAACAAATCAGCCCCAACCTATAAAATAATTAAAAAAGCGACGGATTTTCAACTAAGCGGTATAGATAATGAGCAGGTCAGCTTGCAGAGCACAAATGGGAAAGCACGGTTGATTTACTTCTTTTACACAAGCTGTCCGGATGTTTGTTATCCGACGACACTTTTCCTTTCCAAGGTACAGGATATTTTAGTCAGTAAAGGTGATTTTACAAAGCAGGCAGAAATTTTTTCGATCACGTTTGATCCGAATCGAGATACAGTGGATAAACTAAAGAACTTTGCCACGCAATATCATCCGGATTATAGTGGGTGGAAGTTTTTACGCGGAACAGAAGAAAGTGTTAAAGCCCTTGCCAATTCTTATGGAGCGGCAGTCGTCAAAGATAACAAAGGCAATTTTGTTACGCATACGAATACGATTGCTTTAATCGATAAAAAAGGCAATCTCCGGCATTCTTATAACGCCAATGATATTGAGCTGACTCCCCAGCTAATTGCAGCGGATATGCTTAAACTGATCGATGAAAAAGAGTAGGCTGCGCAACATAAAAAAGATCGTACTTCACTTAGCCCAAGAGGTTTATGTGAACGAACGATCTTTTTTATGGTTATATAAATATAGAGCAGGTGATAATGACTAGCAGGATGAACAGCACAAGGATGACTGCAGTTGAAGTGAAAGGGGTTACCGTATTGAAGCCATTGCACGATATTTATCAAAAGGGATGATAATTAAACCGAGCATCAGCGCGGAAAAAGCCAGAAAGAAAGGTGAAATGCTCATTCTCATTTGCCCGGCAGCAACGGGACCGATAAATGCGCCGATCGAATAAGCGATAGAAAGAATCGAGAAAACACGTCCGTAATGACCGCTGCTCGTTATTCCAGCTAATAAAGTGGCGATGGCCGGAAAAATAATTCCCTTGCTCATTCCGATTAAAACCAAGGATATAGATAACGGAATAGCCCAATGAATGGCTAATCCGAAAAAGCTCAATGCAAGCGAAAGACACCCGAATACAATGCGGAAAAATGCGGAATAACGATTTAAAAACAACATGCTTAATGTCAATAAAGCACCCAAGCTGACTAATGAAAATAGCAGGCCCGAAGTTAGAATCGAGTTTTTTGCAGACGAAATTAATGGCAGTTCAAAAAACAAAATCCCTTGCGAGCAGGAAATAGCCAAGGGAATACCGAAAAATAACCAAGGAATCGGAGTTGTGTTATTTTCAATTGGGATTGTTGATATTTGATGCTCAATGACGTCGGGGGAATAAGGAGTCTCCTTAATACCGACTATGGACAATAACCCTGTACAAATGAGTCCCCATCCGAGAATGGTAAAAGAGGTTGAAAAACCCAGCTTGGCAACCAGTAATGCGCCGGCTGCAGGGGAGACTACAGAAGCTAAAGTATGAACAAGTCCATTACCGGCCATAAGCTTTCCTTGATGTATGCGATTTTTGGCAAGTTTGGCTAACCAAGCTAAGCAGGCTGGAGACAAAAAGGCGAGCACAAAGCCGCTAATGGAGCGAATAACAAGCAGCTGCCAAGGATTTGTGACATGTGATTGGAAAACGAGAATGATTCCTGCCATGATCAGGCTGGCGACAATGAATTTTTTGCTGCCAAAGCGATCTACACCATATCCCGCAATAATATTGCCGGGAATGTGCGTAATCGAATACATTCCGAGAATTAAGCCGATAAAAGAAGGAGCGGCGCCAAGTGATAGAGCGAATGGTGATAAGATGGGATATTGAGCATGCAGATCGAAGAATGCTACAAACATAAATAGATAAAGCCAGATTGCTGTTTTCATGGGGACACCCCTTTACGTACAATTGTTTATGTCTTCATTTTTACGCAGCTTGTCTGTTTTATATGCTAAAGATTGGAGGAGAAGTTTATGAGTGATCCGGTTGTACAGCTTGCCATTATTGCGATCATCATTACGGTCATATTTCGTCTGCGGTATACCATTCGGAAAGCAAAAATGCGTGATGATAAGAATGCTATTGCCTCGAAGCTGGAAGAGCTGCGAAAAAAAAGAGATGAAGAGTAATAGGTTGGTATAGTATGATAGGGTTTAGTGTTTAAATATATTTTGTAGGGAAGTAGGGGGAATGGACATGGATCAGTGGTCTGCCTTTTTACAAGATAAGTGGATCTTAATCGTGGCTGCACTTGTTGTCTTGTTTTTGGTGATGAAATTGGTAAAAACCTTTGTAAAATGGGTCATTGTTTTGGTCGTTATTGCTTTTATAGCTTATTATGGATCCACTTATGCGGGGAAAATAGGAGAGTTGAAAACAACGCTAGGCAGTGCATTAGCCGGGGAAGCAAAGCAGCAATTTACCAATGCTATTGCAGGGGAAGCAAAAGACGCGAAGTATACGCCTAATGCTGACGGTTCCTATACGATTAGTACCAAAAATATTACACTTCAAGGCAAGCCGGGTTCAAATGATGCGCATATAACTATTATGGGACAGTCTTACGATGTCAAAATTAGCGCAGCCATTCAAAAATTTATCGATCAAGTGAAGCAAAATAAGTAGGTGATTGTAAGATGCTAACCAACATCCCGATTAATTTAATGACACTTCTTCTCATCGTAATACTAGTCGGTTCAGTGATTCAGGGTGGGCTAAAAGGGGCTTCTGGTTCTGCTCGACAGCTGTTTATGCTTGTACTGGAAGGCATTGTAACCCTTGTTACGCTTGTAGTTTCATGGAAATGGATGCAGTGGAGCTCACCGCATGTGGGTGCATGGCTTATTTCGCGGCAAATTAAAATACCCTCTACGGATTTGAATTGGTATCAGCAGATGTATTATACCTTTATAACCGCTGCCCGTGATTTTTCATTAATGCGATCGGCTATTTTGTTTTTAGTCAGTTATGCGATTCTCAAAAACATCTTGTTATGGCTCGTTTATTTGGGGATCAACCGTTGGGGCGCTTTTCGCAAACAGTCCCATTCTAATGGAAGAAATTGGACAAGTACAGCCATAGGATGTGCCATAGGTTCGCTTACTGGCGTCGGCCGCTCGTTGATGATGATTGCGCTTTTTTTCATTGTTGCCTCACTATATCCACATACTTCTTTTACAAATTATATTCAGGACTCCAACCTATACCAGAAAGGCGCGAAGGAGATTATTCAGCCTTTCACAGGGCAATTTATCTCGAAGCAGCTTCCGGTGTTTACACGTGCCGTTGAGACTGAATTCAATAATATTTTACAACGAAAATACGAAGTTCTGGATGCCAATGTTCCTGATAATATCGCAGAGGCTGCGAAAACAGTCACTGCCAAAGCCGCGACGGATGAGGCCAAGGCCAAGGCATTATATCAATGGATTGGCACTCGAATAACCTATGATTGGGATAAAGCTAATCAATATGAGCAAAAAAGAATTTGGAAGGAACAAACACCTGAGGATACATTTACTTCAAAAACAGGCGTTTGTATCGATTATGCCAGATTATACGCAGTTATGGCCAGAGCGGCACATTTGGATGTGAAAATCGTAACTGGACTTGGTTATGATGGAAAAGGCGGGTATGGCTCGCATGCTTGGAACGAGGTCTATTTGGGGCAGAAACAGCAATGGGTTCCGTTGGATTCCACTTGGTTGTCAAGCGGTGGAGATTGGTTCAATCCGCCTAAATTCTATGAAACGCATATAAAAGATAATGCCTAGTATAATCGATAATGAGCGTTCCTATGTTAATCATAGGTTCGCTCTTTTTCACATGCTCGACATAGAGAATGCAAACAAATTATGCTACACTGAAGAAATAAAGATCATAAACAGGGTGGAGCGGTTCAAGAATGAAGCATTCAGCCATAACGGAAGATCAGGAAAAACAAGAATGGCAAAAACGACGCCATTTCTCCATACGCATCAATATGTTTTTTTTCTTTACCTTTTTAATGTTTTCGATCTTAATTATCCAGCTTGCCAGATTACAATTTGTTGAAGGAAAATCATACGTTGCTGCAGAGAACAAATTGCGCAGCGGCGATGTAACGATATCGCCGATTCGAGGCAATATTTATGATCTCAAAGGAGCGCCGATTGCCTACACCATTTCTGCGCAATCCTTGTTTTATCGCTTGCAGGTGGAGAAGAAAAAGCCGAAAGAAGTCGTAGCTGAGCGCATTCAATTAGCTAAGCAATTGGAAATGATTTTTGCTAAATATGGGGCAAAGGATGCTTCGCCGCTTTCCGCAAACGATATTATTACCCTCATGGACGTTGGAATCGATATCGATGGAAATCCAACTAAAGCAGCTAGTAAAATTGGGATTACTTACATGCCGCGAAGAATCAAAACGAAATTGACGAAAGAAGAAATCGCCTATATTTCTGAGCATCGTGATGTGTTGAAGGGCTTGGAAATTTCCGAAGAAAGCACGCGTGTATATGATTCAGATAATATTGCCGTTCAGTTAATTGGCTATATGCGTCCCTTTGATACCGCAAATACAAATTTAAATTTTTATAAAAATAAAAATGACGATTATTTGAGTAAGGAATATGTGGGTTACGATGGCTTGGAATTGTTGTATCAAGATGATCTGCGCGGAAAGCAGGGAAGTAAGAAGTACCCAATTAACGCCAGTGATCAGATTATTGGTTCCGTTAAGATTACAGCACCGGAGAAAGGGCATAATCTTGTATTGACGATTGATAAAGACGTTCAGCTTGCTGCACAGAAGGCGGTTGCCGATCATGTGACGTTTTTAGAGCACTCTACAAATCCGTCTGATTTTAATTCTTTGGGTAATAAAGCTGTAGCAGGCTATGCCGTTGCGATGGAAGTGGACACGGGTCGTGTTGTGGCGATGGTCAATTATCCCGATTACAATCCGAATTTGTGGATCGGGGGGATGAGCACAAAGGATTTTAAAGAAAATTCATACCGTTATACCAACGGAACGATTCGCGAGCGCTATGCTGATTTTGTTGACCCTAATGAATATAAAAAACATCCAAGCTCTCTTGTACCCCCAGGATCTACATTAAAACCGTTGACCGTATTGTTGGGTTTGAATGAAGGAATTATTACGCCAACGAGTAGGTATAACGATTTGGGTGTTTTTGAATATGGTAAAGATAATTCGAAAGTTAGAAATTCAGATTCAGTACAGAATGGGTGGATTACTCCAGCTCAGGGGTTACAATTCTCCTCCAATGTCTTTATGGCTGCGATGATTGGCAACCCATTATACTTTATGAAGAGTGATAAGCCAGCATTAGATATTTGGGATAGTTACATGAAAAGCTTCGGTTTAGGTCAATTAACGGGCAGCAATCTGCCTTTTGAGTTTGAGGGAGAAAGAGGATATATCGACAATAAATCGAAGACGACACAAACCGCGCTTGTACAAGGCAGCTTTGGACAGTCAGCGAGGTATACAACACTCCAATTGGCGCAATATGCATCGATGCTTGCTAACCATGGAAAGCGGTATAGACCGTTGTTTGTCGATTCAATCAAGACATATGATGGTCAATTGATCCAAAAAGTTCAACCGGAGCTGTTAAATGAGCAAAAGTTCCCAGACGCTTATTGGAAGGTGCTGGCAGACGGGATGAGCAAAGTAGGTATCTCCGGCTTCGATAATTTCCCTTATAATGTAAATCGTAAAACGGGTACTTCGGAATCCGTTTTCGCCGGTGTAACAGTGGATAATGCTGTATTTATCGCCTATGCACCTGCGGAAAAACCAAAGCTTGCGATTGCTGTTGTTGTCCCTGAAGGCGGCTTCGGCAGATATGGCGCAGGGCCTATTGCTAGACAAATTTTTGATGCTTATGACAAATACATTGGCTTAGATGGCAAGCCAAAAGGGTAATAGCTAGATTAAACTCATAAGTGAAAGGAATGGATTTTTATGTGCGGCATAGCAGGGGTCATGAATTTTGAACATAAAGTGCCGAATCCTTTCATGTTAAAAAGGATGACGGACATCATCGAGCATCGTGGGCCGAATGATAGCGGTTATTGGAGTGAAGAGGGAATTGGGCTTGCTTTTCGCAGGTTATCGATTATTGATATTAAAGAGGGACACCAACCCCTTAGCAACGAAGACGATACCGTTTGGATTGTTTTTAACGGTGAAATATATAATTATAAAACGTTGCGCGAAATGCTGGAGTCCAAAGGGCACCAGTTTAAAACGCACACAGATACCGAGGTTATCGTTCATCTATACGAAGAGTATGGTGAGAATTGTGTTCAACATCTCCGCGGGATGTTTGGTTTTGTGATTTGGGATCGGAAGAAGCGTGAGCTTTTTGCGGCAAGAGATCATTTCGGGATTAAACCGTTTTATTATTTTGAATCCGCACAACAATTCGTCTTCGCTTCGGAAATTAAGAGTATTCTAGCGGCCGACGATATTAAGCGGGGGATTGAACCAGAAAGCCTGCTTAATTACTTAACCTTTCAATATGTACCTGAACCTAGCACTATGTTTCAGGGGATTCATAAGCTGCCGCCAGCGCATTACTTGAAGATCTCCGCGAATGGAAGCAAAACTCTGCATAAATATTGGGACGCGATGTTCGAACCGGTTGAGCGACCTTTTAACGATTATGTGGAACAAATTCGTGAAACCTTGCGCGAATCAGTTAAGTTACATATGGTCAGCGATGTGGATCGCGGCTGTTTTTTATCCAGTGGGATTGATTCAACGGCGATTGCCGCGCATATGCGTCAGATTGAACCGATTCGTACATTTTCTGTGGGCTTCGAGGGTGCGAATAATGAGACAACCATTGCCCGTGAAACTGCGGCGGCGTTGGGGACGCAGCATTATGAAAAAGTGATTACGCGCAATGAGTTTTTTTCTGCTGTACCGAAAGCGATTTGGCATCAAGACGAACCCGTAGCTGATCCGTCAGCGATTGCGCTTTATCATGTTGCCCAGTTAGCGCGTGAACATGTAACGGTTGTTTTATCTGGAGAAGGGGCAGACGAGCTGTTTGGCGGTTATCGCATTTATGGCGAGCCCCATTCATTGCGTCCGCTTTCTTGGCTGCCATTACCGTTAAAACGGCTCATTCATCGTATGGCAAGTTTACTCCCGAACGGTGTTAAAGGTCGAAATTATGTTCTGCGCGGGACAACTCCGTTGGAGGAACGCTTTTTGGGTAATGCCAAAATTTTTAGCGAGGGAATGAAATCTGAAATTCTTCGTGTGGATGCGGAGCTGCTGCGAACCTACAAAAACCCGCAGCAAATTGCTGCTGAGTACTATCAGAAAACGGCGCATCTTGATCCAGTGACTCGTATGCAATACATCGATATGAACCTTTGGCTGCCTGGGGACATCCTGATGAAGGCGGATAAAATGACGATGGCGCATTCGTTGGAGCTTCGTGTTCCATTTCTCGATAAGGAATTGTTTGAGGTAGCCAGACATATCCCAACCTCTTATCGATTGGCGCAGGGGACGACCAAATATATTTTCCGTAAGGCTATGGAAGGGATTATTCCTGATCCGATATTGCATCGGCCCAAGCTGGGCTTTCCTGTGCCGCTGCGTGACTGGCTTAAAGGACCGCAAGGCACGTTATTGCTAGAACAAATCGAAGCAGCGGAAATCTCAGATTATGTGAATATTCGCGCTGTGGAGAAGATGGTTTCCGAACATCGCAATGGACAAGCAGACCATTCAAGGAAGCTATGGGTGCTTTATGTCTTTGCCTTATGGCATGTAACGTATATGCAAGAACAACCTTTATACTCATTTGCTTTAGGAGGACAACATGGGAAAATATAAGCTTCTGGCGTTAGATATGGACGGAACCGTTTTAAATGAGCAGCAACAAATATCGGATGTAAACCGTGAGGCGATTTATGCAGCAATCGAAGCGGGGGTGACCGTGATGTTTTCTACAGGTCGGGGAATTCAGTCCGCTCAGCCCTATATAGATGAACTGAAGCTGCAATCTCCTATCGTAACAGTGAACGGCAGTGAAGTATGGCAAGCGCCAGGTATGTTATTGAATCGCCATTTGATGGATGTAAAATGGATTCGCAGCATGCATGAAATGGCTGCGGAGCATGACACTTGGTATTGGGCTTATTCGGTTGAGGGCATCTTTAATCGAGATAACTGGCCCGGTGATTTAAACGACTTGCATTGGCTTAAATTCGGATTTTATACAGAAGATCAAGAGAAGCTGACAAAAATTCGTCATGTGCTGCAAGCTTGGGACGTATTTGAGATTACCAATTCACATCCATTTAATTTGGAAATGAACCCAATCGGTATAAGTAAAGCGAGCGGTATTCAGGATGTGTGCAAACTGTTAGGGATTGATATGTCGGAAGTCATCGCTATGGGCGACAGCATGAATGATATAAAGATGATTCGGGCTGCGGGTCTAGGTGTGGCCATGGGGAATGCGCAAGTGGAACTAAAACAAGCCGCCGATCTTGTAACGGTAAGTAATGATGAGGATGGCGTTGCGCAGATTATTCGCCAATATATATTGAGTTAGCCGACTAACCGTATAGTTGAACGAAATGTTTTTAGGGAGAAGGGTTATCGGTGTCTAAAGATTCGCTCGTTAAAGGGACCATTATTTTGGCGGTAGCGGCGTTAGTTGCGCGGGTTTT
>JAQBPR010000107.1 GCA_028287395.1 Bacilli bacterium | reverse complement strand
ATATTCCAAACCTTTTTCATCCAGCCATACTTTGATTTGTTCTTTAAACTCATACGCCGCATGATCGCTACCTATTGCTATCAATACAAACACCTCCAGTATTTGGTGAAACGTTTTTCTTTGAGGGAAAAGAAAAACCTAAGCAGTTTCTCTTACTACAATTTCCGGATCAAGAACGATTTGTTTTTTAGCTTCCTTATTTCCGTTTATCTTACTCAACAGTAATTCGCCTGCTTTTTTACCGATCAAGTATTTCGGCTGATCGATAGTGGTGAGCGACGGAACTACAAGGTAAGATGTAGGAATGTTATCATAACCAACGATAGCTACATCCTCAGGTATTCTAATTCCTTTAATTAGCAATGCTTTCATTACTCCCAATGCAATTAAGTCATTTTCCACAAATATGGAACGGATATCAAAAGGCTTAGTTAGCAGCTTCTCCATGTATTGATAACCAGCCTCATGACTCACCTTACATAGATGAACTAATGATTCATCAAACTCTAAACCATGCGTCTTTAGCCCAAGCTTATAACCCTGTAATCGATCAAAATACGTATTGATTTTCAAGTCCCCCGCTAAAAACATCACACTTGATCGGTTTCTCTTTAAGAGATGATCAGTTGCGAGAAACCCTCCTAGGACGTTATTGACCGTGACAGAATCGAAATCCCCACTAACCTTTCTATCGACAAGAACGATGGGAACTTCTTTTCTGTTCTTGAATATTTCTTCATTCTTTCCAGTACCAATGAAAATTAAGCCATCTATATCTTTCTCATATAAAGTGTTAAGATACCTTTTTTCCTTGTCTTGATCTTCATCGGTATTACACAGAATGACACTATAATCGTGTTTATTGAACAAATCTTCAATGCCTCTTATGATTTCCGTAAAAAATGCATTAGAGATATCCGGTACAATAATTCCAACTGTTAATGTCCTTCGTGTCTTCAAGCTCCGAGCGGCCATACTTGGATAATAATTGAGTTCATCAATAGCACTCAAAATTCTTGCTTTTGTTTCAGGTGTGACGTTTTTTGAATTATTAATTACATAGGAAACAGTACTGATAGCTACTTTAGCCCTTTTAGCAATATCCTTAATCGTAACCATTAGTATGTTCCTTTCCAAATTGTTTTTAAGATCTTATTCTTTGTGAAACGTTTTTCTTGATTTTAGATTAACCGACTTTGAGAGCGTTGTCAATACAGTTTCAAAAAGAAGTGAAACGATTTTCTTCCTGCTATAATTTGTAATAAAACGGACTATTTACTGAACCACACCTGAAGGTGGTATAGCTTGCACAAGTGGATTAATGTAAGCCTTTACCCACGAAGCGGAGATTTTACTTGAAACTGTTTCTACTAACTGTATAATAAACATATTAACAATAGGTGAAACGTTTTTCCACCTCAATGTTTTTCATTAGTTTCGTTATTTTCTAATTTTGGGAGGACATTATGATAAACGATAAAATAAAAATATTTTCAGGTACATCCAACAGATCGTTAGCTGAAAAAATTTGCAAGGAGTTGGGGACTTCCTTAGGGCATGTTGAAATTTCCCGTCACCAGAGCGGAGAAATTCATGTCTCCTATCAAGAGCCTGTTCGCACTTGTGACGTTTTTATCGTTCAATCGCTATCCCATCCAGTTAACGAGCATTTGATCGAATTGCTTGTCTTAATAGACGCAGCAAAACGTGCATCAGCCAAATCAATCAATCTTATCATTCCTTATTACGGGTATGCGCGACAGGAAAGAAAATCTGCTCCTCGTGAGCCAATTTCCGCCAAGCTTATTGCTGATATCATGACTAAAGTAGGCGCCAAACGACTTATAACTGTTGATTTGCATGCTGATGCAATCCAGGGATTTTTCGAAATTCCGGTCGATCATTTAACTGCACTCGGCCTAATCACTGATTATTTGAAGAGCAAGAATATAATCAACCCGATTGTAATTTCTCCCGATGCAGGACGGGCCTCTACTGCAGAAAAATTGGCGAATTATCTTGATTGCCCTTTCGCCATTATGATTAAGAATCGACCCGCGCATAACGAATCCGAAATTACACATATTATCGGGGAAGTCATGGGTATGACCCCGATAATTATCGAAGATTTAATCGATACGGGTAGCACAATTGTCAATGTAGTAAAAGCTCTTAAGGAAAGAGGAGCCAACGATGCTTATGTATGTGCAACA
Organism: Bacilli bacterium; assembly: GCA_028287395.1. Classification (GTDB taxonomy): domain Bacteria; phylum Bacillota; class Bacilli; order Paenibacillales; family NBRC-103111; genus Paenibacillus_AC. The sequence continues at coordinate 5,002 of JAQBPR010000107.1, read as the reverse complement.
CACGGCTTATTTTCTAGTAACGCGCAAGAAAAAATGAACCACCCCAACATCCAGGAAATCATCATAACCGACACCATCGAACAGAAAGCTGGATTTTCCAAACTTAATGTTATTTCCATGTCTCACCTACTTGCGACTGCTATACAGTTTATCACGCAAGGCGGCTCAATTGACACTTTGTTCAAATCGGACAACTCCTGATCCTGACAGACTTGAATGGGCAAAAAATCTTTGTTAACCACTAGATATAACAAAAGGATAATGGTAGTATTTGTGAATTCTTCAGTTTAAAAGTTATGGCCCACCGGATGATGATTAGAAGAACGCGCTTCCGGAGAAAATAAAGAGGGATCTGCCAACAGAATTTCATTGGGTTTATCGCGAAGTCCAATCCATAATTTTTCCGGCTCCTAATTCATATCCACATTAATATTCATCTAGGACCTCGTACCCCCGCCCATTTCTCACGGAGCTGCAGCGTTTCACGAGAGGTATGGGACTGCAATGCCCCCTATAATAGCCCAAACACATCTCTAGATTCCCCCTAGATCCTCCAATTGCGGTTATAGCTCCAGTTTGGTATGTTTATTGGGAACAAATGTTCTATTCAAGTCGAAAGGTGTTGAACCCCATGTCTTCTTGCATTCAATATGAATCTATCACCTGTAAAACGTTATTAAATGAAGTGAAAGCTCCATCCATGCCCTTTGAGAAATCTATTAACCCTTACCGTGGCTGTCAGCATGGATGCAGCTTCTGTTATGCCCGCTCTACACACAGTTATCTTGGGCTTGAAGCGAATGATAGCTTTCAGAATCACATCCTGCTTAAATCCAATGCCGCCGAAGCTTTGGAGCGTCAGCTTAAGAAGCTTATTCGTTCCAGAAAAGGCAGAGCCGCTATAGGACGAATCGCAATTGGAACCGCTACAGATCCTTATCAACCGATTGAAGGAAAGATGAAGCTGACCCGTCAATGCCTAGAGGTTATCGCCAAGTACCAGTTACCCACAAGCATTACTACCCGCTCCCCGCTTATTTTGCGGGACTTGGATCTTCTCAAGGAAATTCCGATCACTTCCGTCAACATAAGTGTGAATACTTTAGATCAAACCATATGGAGAAATATGGAGCCATCCACACCTTTCCCCATGAAACGATTAGAAATTGTACAGCGATTAACTGAAGAAGGTATACCTGCAGGCATATTTATGGCGCCCATCCTGCCGTTGATTACGGATAGCTTAGAAGAACTCTCTGCTTTGTTTAAACAAGCGGTCGCACATAATACACAATTCGTCATGCCATCTTTTCTGAGGCTTAGCACCTCAGCAGTAAAAGTCTGGTTTTTTCAGACGCTTCGTGAACATTATCCTCACTTAGTACAACCCTATGCAAACCTATACCAGTATTCTGCCTATGCGGCCCCCCATTATCGAAAGCCTATCCAAGAGAAAATATACTCTCTCTTAGAGCAATACAATTTAAACCCGAAAGAACCATTAGAGGTAAACAAACAAGAGGCTTATCCCAGCACGTCCCCAGAACACGAAGAAAATGTACCCATGCAGCTTTCTTTTTTGTTTTAAAGAAACACTCAAGATTGAACCTCTGTTATTTGAAAGGAATTATCCGCCAACAGAGTTAAAAATCTTTTTGCTGAAGGATGATATAATTTTGGGCAGAAATCAGCTACATGCAACACCATTTCCTCGGATTCAATGTTCCAGGCTGAAAATCCTTCGTCCTCTGAGTAGGCATATAACAATTCGTCAAAAACAAGCTGACCCGTAGGCCCATCTATGCATTTGATTTGCTTTCCTGATTCCACATTAAATATACGAACCGTATCCACGTATGCATCCATAATAATTTCTTCTTCATCATGAAAATCGTATTCATATTTTCCTAGAATCGCTACAGTTGAGTTGTCCAACCAACGGATTGCATTATTCCAACCATCCATTCCCCACCATAAAGATTTTTTTGAGGTTCCATCCTCGGATTCCCAGACATTAGTTAACCACTGATCAATTGAAAAAGTGGTAAAATCGCCAAATGGGTGCCACCGCCAACCGTTATCCACAATCCATTTATGATCAGGTGATACGCTTATATTTGAATGAAAATAATCCATGTAATGCTCTTCACTTTTTCCAATCGAATAGACTGGAGACCTCCTATCCGTAATAACTTCACCTGTTCTTGGGTCTGTTATATCAAGTCGATTCCAGTCTGTAGCATGAATTAGGTAGGTTTGATTATTTCTTTCGATAAATGCAAGTGGATAAATGCAATGGTTACAATGATATCCCCCTCGAACAAATTCCATCAAAATTCTTCCTTGTTCTAAATCTACTACTACTCCATGGAGACCATATGTATTTACGATTGCAGCGATCTTATTATCACTTGAAATATGTAAAGATATTGACTCATTCCAGTCGATGGGTACTTGCTGAAGGTTCATTATCTTTTCGACCGAGCATGCAGTCAGATTTATACGATATAAGCTGCCATTTTGGGATACAGCAATACATCCAATCTCATTAAATGAGTCAATTGGAATGAATTCATTTATTACCTCTCGCTCTGGCAACTGAAGCTTCACCATTCTATGCTTTAACGCATACGCCATACAATTTACGTCGCTCCCCTCAAGGAAAAATTGTTTTTATCGGGAAATAATGAATCATGCTAGCTACATATATTCGACTATTTGTATTTCTAATATTAAGGGTAACATGAAAAGCATACGTTATCCAATATCTCATCTATACCCCCTATAAGCCCAAACATGAAGAAAGAGAGCACCTAGTATGGTACTCTCTCACATAGTAAATTTAGGCGCTTTTACTTTACGATAACTCCACACTTCTGACAAAACTTCGCATCCGGCTCTAATTCCATTCCACAATTATCGCATTCTCTATAAACCTCTACGACTGCTTCCTCTGGGGCAGATTCCACCTCAGGTTCATAAGGAAATCGCTTCCCGCAGCTAGGACAAAATCTTGCATCAACGGAGACCTTCATTCCGCATTCGCACATCTTTTCATTTTTAATCACTTCTATTTCATGCTCAAGCTCAGCGATTTCAATCTCCAAGGCAAGATTATTATCTGAAAATATTCGAATAACTTCCTCTGCCAATGTGAGATCATTCGCTTTATATGCTTTATATACGGCATTGCCTATGTGTAAATTGTTTCGTTCGATCTCCCTCTTAACGCTTGCAATTTCTGTATTGATTTTACTCGTTTTTATGGTTTGTTGGGCATAATCCGTGGCTTTGTTTGCTCCATCCTTTAACTTTTGAAATAAATTCATCTTATTAATCTCCCTTCAAAATAGCCTTGCAAAAGCATTTTACTATATACCCATTTTTGTTTAATTTGAATAATTAATTTTACATATTATAAAAATGCTAATATTATTGTTGCTTGCGTATGATGAATAAGGTATCATTGATACATTATGTATCACAAATTAAAGGAGATGATTTAAATGTTCAAAGCAACAAAGTTAAAAAAGATGGTCGTTATCCTAAGTACTTTAATTTTGATTTTTGCGTTGCCCGTTTCCGCCTTCGCTGACTCTTACGGCTTAGTGTTAAATGGCATTCAAGGCAGCGGAAATACAGGCGGTCCCGGTGCTATTAATGTATATTCCATTTCTTTTGGAGTGTCCACACCTGCTCAACAAACCCCTGGGACTGGGGGTAACACGGGTAAACCACAGTATTCAGACTTTTCGATACAGAAAGCTATGGACAAATCTTCCTTGCCTATCTTACTTCATCTTGCTACTGGAAAACCAATTCTTGACGGAACGTTTTACGTACAAAAAAGTGATGGTTCAAAACCATTCACTTACTTAAAAATTCATTTGAAAAATATTGTAATAACCAGCTACAATATTAGCGGAGCTTCAGGCGGAGATAGACCCTCAGAGAGTATTACAATTAGAGCACAGCAAATGGATTTTGAGTACACAGACCTTAAAGCTGACGGAACACCGGGACAAACTCAAAAATTGAGTATTGATGAAGCCAATAATACCGCGAATTAATTTAAAAGTTAGTCCTTTATGTATCAAATGAAAGGAGATGATTTAAATGTTCAGAGCAACAAAGTTAAAAAAGATGGTCGTTATCCTAAGTACTTTAATTTTGATTTTTACATTGCCCGTTTCCGCCTTCGCTGACTCTATCGGGTTGGTGTTGAATGGAATCCAAGGCAGCGGAAATACAGGCGGTCCCGGTGCTATGGATGTATCATCCATTTCTTTCGGAGCGTCCGTATCTGCTCAAGAAGCCAAACCACAGTATTCAGACTTTTCGATACAGAAAGATGTGGACAGCTCTTGCTTGTGTATCTTACTACATCTTGTTAATGGAAAACCAATTAGTGACGGAACGTTGTATATACAAAAAAGTGATGGTTCAAAACCAGTCACATACTTGAAAATTCATTTGAAAAATATTGTAATAACCAGCTACTCTTTAAGCGGGGCTTCAGGTGGAGGTAAACCCTCAGAGAATGTTTCGTTTAAAGCGCAGCAAATGGATTTTGAGTACACAGAAACACTGGGACAAACTCAAAAATTGAGTATTGATGAAGCAAATAATACCGCGAAATAATTTAAAAGTTATCTTTGATTAGTAAACAAAAGCGTAGGCTGCCCTTTACGGACCAAGCCGACGCTTTTTTATTGTTCCCGATATGAATGGAGATGCCGTTCAAAATGTAAATGCAGCCTATACAAGCAAATCTCTTTAGTCCATTGCCGCAGCAATTCCAGCTCCCCTGGTAACACATGAACATTCAAAGAAAATTGATCATCCACAAAAGTAACAAGCCCCTTAGAACTCCCACTCCACTTGGACATAGGCATTCTAGCAATAAGCTTGCTAACCTTCGCTTGATTATATTCCCATAGACTGCGTGTTTCGCTGTCGGAGAAATCGATTCTTTTGCGATATTCTTTTTCCGTCAAATATT
>JAQBPR010000106.1 GCA_028287395.1 Bacilli bacterium | reverse complement strand
CCGATACTTGATAAAGCTCCATCAACCATTTATAAACGCCCGTTGGGGCATTGCATAATCCGATGGCCTTGATCTTCGAATATTTGTTGATTGCTTCCGTTACCATACCCGCCGGATTCGTGAAATTAAGCATCCAAGCATCCGGACAGAGCTCTTCCATATCCTTGCATATATCGAGCAATGCAGGGATCGTTCGCAAAGCTTTCATCATGCCGCCCGGACCGGTTGTCTCTTGTCCAATGACCCCGTATTTCAGCGGGATCGTCTCATCCCATATACGGGCTTGGAGAAGACCAATACGCATTTGCGTAGATACAAAACTGGCTCCTTCAAGCGCCTCGCGTCGATTTGTCGTTATATGCAATGCAATCGGCAATCCCGATTTAACAAGCATTCGACGGGCCAATTCTCCAACAATATCTAACTTATGCCGACCAGCCGGGATGTCCACTAACCAGACTTCAGTTACCGGTAAATGGTTATGATTAAGGATAAGCCCTTCGATTAATTCCGGCGTATACGAAGAGCCGCCACCTATGACAACAATTTTCAACCGTTTATTCAACTGTGACAGCTCCTTTGAGGTTACTTATTTGGCCTAGCCATTCATATATAGAATCCGTAATGGTTATACCGTCATTCTCCATAGCCAACAAAATCGCCCCCACTACAGGTTCTACTGTGAGCACACGCAGATTGCAGCCGGGTGCGACCTCGCAAACCATTTTTTCAATATAGGGATGGATAAAGTCCCCATTCCCTTTGGTGAGTACGCTTCCTGCCAATACAAGATCGAATGCTTCCTTCTGCATGTTGAGTCGCTGGATAACAGCCCGGGCAGACAACCCTAACTCTATGCCTTGTCCCCGTAAAATATGACGAGAAGCAGCATCGCCTTTAGCCGCTGCATCGAATAAAAGTTTGGTTAAATCGCGCGGAGTAGGTCTATGATGATCGAGAAAATGATGAAACATCTGCTCGACTGACGAATAACCTAATGCCTCTAGTACCAACGGAGTGAGCAGGGTTGCCTTGCTGCGTCCCTCCCATGCACGAATCACCGTGCGAAAGGCTTCGATCGAAAGATCATGACCGCCGCCAAAATCACCATAATCATATCCAAAACCACCGCATTGCAGCATATCCCCATGGATGTTTACACCTGCGCAATTCATTCCGCTTCCACAGATGACAACAACGCCATATGGCTTTGTTGTCCCGGCGCGTAAAGCAATAATCGTGTCGCATACGATATCATAGCATGGAAAACCAAGCTTCTTAATCATCGGTCGCAATATGAGATAATCCGCTTCGCGGTCCGCTCCAGCCAAACCGAACCAGGCTGCTGCGATACCATTAGGCTGTAATTTGGCTTGATGAAGCGCTTGGTTTACTGCTCCTTGGATATTTTGACTTGCCATTTCGGTATTGATTTGGTGGTTACCGGGGCCGCTTTTGCCGCTTGCAATCATTTGTCCGGTTTCATCGGTAATGATCGCATGCGTTTTACTTCCGCCAGCATCCACACCTAAATAATATTTCAATATATTCCACTCCCATCCTGAAAAGTAGGGCTATTCTCTAGTCAAGCAATTTGGATGTGGATTCTCTAACAATTAAATTGGGCTGAAGAAGAACCGAAGCATTTCTTTTTGAGCCTTGAATCAATTTCAACAAAAGGCGCACCGCCTGCTGACCCATTTGCTCCATCGGCTGTCGAATCGTCGTAAGGCGCGGATGTATTTCCGACGCAAATACTTGATCATCATAACCAATGACAGAGATGTCCTGCGGTATACGATAGCCTTCGCTCTGAAATGCTTCCATTACACCAAGCGCCAGACCATCGTCCCCCGCAAAAACAGCCGTTGGAATTGTGCCGCTGTGTATCCACTCTTTTGCAATTTGGAAACCGCAGCGAATGCCAAAATCCGTGTTGGAAACGATGATAGGAGAAAGCCCTGCTTCAGCCAGCGCCTTCTCAAACCCCCGTCTTCTTTCTCTAACGCTGAGAAAGTGCTCCGGTCCGCTTACATGCCCAATACGAGTATGACCGAGACTTAGTAAATGCTTGGTTGCTTCATACCCACCTAAATAATTATCCACATTCACCGTCAAAGCGCTTGTATTTTCAATATGATTATCAATAATGACAAACGGAATTTTCTTTCTTTTTAGTTCGAGTACATATCGCTCCTCGTCAAGCGGTGAAAGCACAATAATGCCGTCCACACGATCCTCTTGGAACAAAAAATTGTTTTGTTTATCCGAATCCCCTTTAGTTGGAGAAAAAATAGATAGCGCTAAAAAGTAGCCGTTCTCCTCCAAACATTCATTCACAGCTTGAACAATACCGTCAAAAATAGTATCTTTCAACGTAATCAACGTAAGTCCGATTAAACCAGTCGTTCCGCGTGCAAGACTACGAGCAGCAGAGTTAGGACGGTAATCCAGCTCTTTAATTGCCTGCAGTACCTTTTGACGGTTAATCTCACGTACCGAAGTGGCATTGTTCAAAACTCTCGATACAGTAACGAGCGAAACTCCTGACTTTGCGACTACATCTAGAATACTTATTTTTTTCATTGCAATCTAACTCCCTATTTCAGTAATTGCGCAATATTATACCATACCGATTAATTATTTCTTATATTTCGCATTTTTTTCTTGGAGCAGAGCGTTGACTTTTTTCTGAATTTCCGGACTCACTTCCTCTGCCGTTTTCTTCCCGTTTTCAAGCGGGTCACTCTCATTTTGCACAATATTTAAGATTTCGGAATAGTCGGCAATTAAATGATTGTAGGCTTCAATTCCATATTTAAGCCCGCCGTTAACAACACTTTTCATATCCGTGGGATCAATCGCCGGCGCATAAAGGTTGAAATATTTATCTGCCGCCTGTTGATTGGATGGAGGTGTGCCACCGCTTAATTCGATTGCCTTCTCTTGCACACTTTTACCTAATTGGAACTTAATCCATTCATAAGCTTCCTTCGGATGCTTGGAATCCTTTAAAATAACCAGCGGATCAATATACAACACATCGCGTGCTTTATCGTTATATCCCCATGGAACTGCAGCTACACCCACTTTGAAGCTATAATCTTTTACGCCGGCTAAAATCCATGCACCTTCAACTGTCATAGCAACTTTACCCGTTGCAAATACTTGACCGCCATTACCCGCAACAGCTGTTGCATATTCTTTTGTCGGCATGACCTTATCCTTATAGATCATATCGTTAATACGTTGATTCGCCTTGATAACTTCGGGAGAGTTAAAGTAAGATTCCGTTGGATGTCCACCATTGGTCCATGTATCATCCGAGTATATTTTTGGTCCAAAATAAATCAATCGCATATCTTGTGCTTCCCAATTCCAGCTAATTCCATATTCCGCCTTTTGAATATCTTCGCTTGGTTTACTTAGCTTCTTTGCAATGTCAATCATTTTATCAAAGGTCCAGGATTTATCCTCATAATTTGAAGGAGGATAAGGAATATTCGCCTTATCAAACATATCCTTGTTATAAAGCATTAACGAAACATAGCTGTAAACGGGTATGCCATAATTTTTACCGTTTATTTTATAAATATCCAGCATATTATCCGGCATCCCATAATCGGACGCTTTGAAGTTATCTGCCTTCATCAGGTCTGTCATATCACGCAGCATTCCTTTATCCAAAAATTCGATGAAACCCGCTGAGCCCCAGTGCGATGTCACATCGGGCGCCGTTCCGCCAGCAACCATGGATTGCAGCTTGGAATCAAACTCTTGAAAGGGCGCTTTCGCAATTTTCACTTTAATATTCGGATGGCTTGCTTCAAATTCAGGAACCAATTTCTCAACATACGTTTTATCAGGAACATCCGGCACAAATTGAGTAATGGTTACCGTTTCTCCACTTTTGCCGGTCGCTTCTTTTGAATTGCTGGTACATCCCGAAGCCATTAATACTGCTGCAAGCATCAAAACCATAATACGAACTTGAACTGCTTTTCCTTTTTTCATAGATGAAACCCTCCCCAATTTAATGAAAAATTTATTTCACTCCAGTCAACACGATACTTTCCACAAAATATTTTTGTGCGACTGAAAATAAAACCAAAATCGGAATCAATGCCAAAATCGTGGCAGCCATAACCATATTCCAAGGCACAAGGCGATTGGCCGACGAATACATCGAAGTCATGCCAATGGTAAGCGTGAATTTTTCAGATGAATTGAGATACAGCACTTGACCAATAAGATCGTTCCAGCTGTTGATGAAAGAGAATATCGCAACAGTAGCGACTACAGGCCCCGAAAGCGGTAAAGCAATTTTCCACCATTGATGTAATTCGGAGCATCCGTCTATTTTGGCTGCATCAAACAGTTCATTGGACAACGATTTGAAAAACTGTGTTATCAAAAAAATCATATAAGCTGAACCAAAAAATGTTGGGACTGTAATCGGTAAAATGCTGTCGACCCAGCCCAAATTTTTAAATAAGATAAATTGCGGAATCATCAGCACTGGAAAAGGCAGCATCATCGTCCCCAGCATAAAAGTAAACAAAAGCTTTTTCCCTTTCGCGTTATAACGTGCAAAGCCAAACGCTACGATAGAAGAAGAAAGCACGGTGCCGCAAACACTGATCACGGCGATGAACAAGCTATTTTTATACCACAACAGGTACTCATATTGTTTGAACAAGGCACTGAAATTGCTCCATTCAATTTGCCGCGGAATGATTCTCGGCGGAAATTTCAATATATCCGCTTGCGATTTCAGAGCGGTTGAAAACATATTGATCGAAGGCACAACCATAATGACTGCCAGCACTACAAGCAAGAGGAAAACAAGCCCATTGAACTTAGACTTCGATCGTCTGACTTTAACGATTGCAGAATCCTTATTCGATTCATTTAAGGTGGGACTCAATCCAGGCATGGAGTTCATGCGCCTTCCCCCCCTTCATAATGGACAAATTTCTTGGAAAACTTCATAATGAAATACGTCAAGACCATGATAGCAATCAATAACACCCAGGCCATTGCGGATGCATAACCCATTTGGAAAAATTTGAATCCGTTCTGCCACAGGTAGTACACGTAAAATTGCGTGGCATAATGCGGACCTCCTCTTGTCATGACAAAGGCTTGCGTAAATACTTGAAAGGAATCGATTAAACCCATAATCAGTTGAAATAAAATAACTGGTGAAATCATAGGTATTGTAATGTTCCATAAGGATTGCCAGCGATTTACGCCGTCAATTTTGGCAGCCTCGTACATAAGGGGTGGAACACTCTGCAGACCAGCAAGAAACACAACCATTCCAGCGCCTGCACTCCACATCGTCATAATTATAATGGCTGTAATCGCCCATTTCTCGTCTTGCAGCCAAGAAGGCCCTGAAACACCGAATAACCCCAATATATAATTGAAAATTCCGTTTTTCGAGTTGAAGACCCATAGCCATACAAGCGATAAAGCCACGCCGGAAATCATACTGGGAAAATACAGCACTGTACGAAAAAAACGACGAAACGGAATTTTCTGATTGACTAACAATGCTAGAACCAGAGAAAGAAGAAGCTGCAAAGGCACACTGAATACCGTAAAGATCA
>JAQBPR010000247.1 GCA_028287395.1 Bacilli bacterium | reverse complement strand
TGCATCTTTCGATCAATATTGCCAACGTAGTGAATTTATTAAATCCGGAATTTGTTTTAATTGGTGGGGGCGTCTCTGAGTTAATGGGAGATGTCATAGAAAAAATCCAAGAGTCTGTTGATCGGCTGACTCCTATAAAGACGAAGATAGGGCTCGCTGCACTTGGTGGAGATGCAGGCGGCTTGGGAGCGATTGCCTATGCATTCAAGGAAATAGAGGGATTTAATATGTTGGGTGACTAACAAAAAAGAAAGGGTGTAGTCAGATGTTTCTTAACCGGACAAAAAAGCGTAATCCGGAACTGATTAAAGCTGCTGTAGCATTGCACCAAGCTGGCGATGTCCCGCCTAATACTTATGTTTTCGACGCAGATACTTTTACGAAAAACGGACAATCGATCAGACAAGAAGCAGAGGCAAACAACTTAAAATTATATTTTATGACCAAGCAGCATGGCCGCAATCCGGAACTGTTTAGAAGAATAACCAAACCCGGAGCTAAAGAAACAGTTTCAGTAAGCATGGAAGATGCTCGAATTCTCAATAGAAATGGAATTGCTCTTGGCCATCTCGGAAATTTGGTACAAACTCCGCATTTCGAGCTGGGGAAAATCATAGGCACTTACCGCCCAGAAGTGATTACAGTCTTTAGTGTAGAAAAAGCAAGGCAAATATCCGAACATGCTCAAAGGTTGCGAGTGAAACAGTCTATTCTACTGAGGGTTCATTCCCGGGAGGATACTTTGTTCCCTGGAATGGAAGGCGGATTTTATTTGGATGAACTTCCGGCAGTGATAAAAGAAGTCCAAAAGTTGTCTGGCGTAGAAATTGCCGGAGTAACTTCTTTTCCCGCTCTCGCCTATAACCAAGATGGTACGGAGCCTGTTGCAACACAAAACTTGTTTTCTTTAATAGAAGCAAAAGAAATCCTTCGCAAGCAAGGGATTGAAATTTGGCAAGTAAATGCGCCTGGGAATACGGCTTGCAATACGATGAGTTTTTTGGCTAAGCATGGAGTAACGCATGTGGAACCGGGTTCAGCCTTAACCGGATCAAGTACCTTCCATTTGTTCGATGAGGATCTCAAGGAAGAGCCTGCGATGGTATATGTATCGGAAATATCTCATAAATGGAATGAGCAAATATATGTTTATGGGGGCGGTTTCTTCATAGATGATCCACCGGTATCTACAAGAGATCAATTTATCAGAAAAGCATTAGTAGGCAATACACCTGACAATATAATGGAAAAGGAACTGATTTGGAAGGGAGTCGGAGCAAGAGGAGGAGGAAGCTTTGCTTCAATTGATTACCATGGAATATTAGATCGCAACGGTCATGATTGCGTTGTCGGCGATACGGTTATTTTCGGCTTCCGTACCCAGATGTTTATGACCAGAGCCTATACAGCTGTGGTTGAAGGGTTATCCACTCAGTCTCCGCGTTTGGTAGGTGTATGGGATTGGGCAGGTCATAGAGTGGGTGGCGGCTTAGAATAAGGTGAGTTATCTGCGGATAAGGAATGAAAAACAACGCTATTCAGAAAGGTTGGTTGATCAAAATGGGTTTACACGACGAAGTGGCATATATGTCAATAGCCGAAATGACCAAGAAAATCAAGAGCCGCGATTTATCTCCAGTCGAAATTATAGATTCCACGATACAGCGTATTGAAAAAAGAAATCAAAGCTTGAATGCATTTGTATATTATGCTTTTGAACATGCTCGAAAAGTGGCCAAGCAAGCTGAAAAAGCTTTATACTCCGGAGAAAAACTCGGGATTTTGCATGGTGTTCCTACCGCGATGAAGGACTTGTTTGAATACCCGGGTTGGCCTAATACCATGGGTGGGATAAGAGCATTAAAAGAAAACTTGACCAACAATTTCAATATTTACTCGCAAAAAATGGAGCAAGCAGGTGCCATTCTGGTAGGGAAAACAAATAGTCCGGTTATGGGATTCCGGGGCACATGCGATAACTATCTTTTTGGCCCGACTCGTAATCCTTTTGATCTAACAAGAAACTCTGGAGGATCGTCTGGCGGTGGCGCGGCTGCAGTCGCAGATGGTCTTGTACCCATCGCAGAGGGAACGGACGGCGGGGGATCGATAAGAATTCCGGCTGCTTGGTGCGGTTTATACGGATATAAAGCTTCCTTTGGCCGTATTCCCTTTATATCCAGACCCAATGCATTTGCAGCTACAGCTCCTTTTCTCTTCGAGGGTGCTATGACACGAACTGTAGAGGATGCAGCTATTGGGCTGAATGTTTTAGCCGGTTTTCATTCAAGAGACCCTTATAGTTTAGATCAGACTATCGATTATACCACATACCTGAATCGTCCAATTAAAGGATGGAAAATTGCATATAGCTCCGATTTTGGAGCATTCCCGGTAGACCCTGAGATCAAAAAAATGGTTGCTGATGCTGCATGGAAGTTTGAATCGTTAGGGGCTCATGTGGAAGAAGTAAAAGTAGGGATTAAACGACATCACCTTGAACTAAGCAAATTATGGTGCCGCTTAATAAGTATTGTTAGCGTTGAAACCTTCGAAAATTTCAAAAAACAGGGTCATGATCTTTTGAAGGATCATCGGGATGATCTGCCGCCTGAATTTATAGAATGGTATGAAATCGTGGATAAAATGACGCTGCACGATTTAATCAGAGATCAACAAATGAGAACCGAAGTGTATGATGCCATTCAAGATGTGTTCGAAGATTATGATCTGCTTATTACGCCTACCTTGGCCTGCCACCCGGTTAAAAATACAGATGATGGAAATACGAAAGGACCAATCTTGATCAACGGCGAGGAAGTAGAACCTTTGATCGGATGGTGTCTTACTTACTTTACCAATTTTACAGGCCATCCTTCTGCCTCCATTCCAGCAGGTCTTTCGGAGCAAAACCTTCCAGTTGGTTTGCAGATTATCGGAAAAAGAAATGCGGATGCCGACGTTCTTGCGGCAAGCGCGGCATACGAAAGAATCAATCCATGGCAGGACATTTATAAACTAGTTCAAAATAGACCGCTATAACCAAAGATGAAGTGAGGAACTTAAGTCGAAAAAACTGAAGGGGTGAGTAAGATGGCAAACAAGACAACAGCAAAATCGGTGTCCCAGGATGTTTCCTATATGGATTTGATAAATAAATTCGGTCTTTTTGCTGGATTTATTGTGCTTCTTATCATTATGTCTTTCTCGTCACCGTTTTTTTTAACAGAAACAAACCTGATAAATATTCTTAGACAAGTAACAGTCGTCGGTGTAATAGCAGTTGGAATGACATTTGCTATCATATCCGCAGGAATCGACCTATCTGTCGGGGCCATTCTCGCTTTTTCAGGTATTGCTATGGCGGGCATGCAGTCTGAAGGAGCATTTATAGCGATCGTTATAGCCTTGTTGGCAGGAATTATTTGTGGTTTCGCTAACGGGATAGCGGTCTCAGTTGGAAAGGTTCAGCCGTTTATTGTCACCTTAGCGTCCATGACTATTATCCGGGGGCTAACACTAATTCTATCGGATGGCCAACCCATTTCGATTACTAATTCAACTCTGCTTGGGATCGGTAAAAGTTATATTGGACCAATTCCAACGTTAGTTGTTATTTTTGCAATCGTTATTTTCCTAGGGTGGATTCTTCTATCTAAAATGAAATTTGGGCGCCACACCTTTGCAATCGGATCTAGCGAAACTGCTAGTAAACTTGCTGGGATAAAAATAGATAAATTAAAAATATTAATCTATACCTTAAGTGGCGGATTGGCAGCATTAGCTGGAATACTCCTTACAAGTCGTTTAAGTTCAGCTTCGCCTATTGCAGGAGTGGGTTACGAATTAGATGCAATTGCTGCCGTGGCCATAGGAGGTGCGAAACTAACAGGCGGTACAGGTACAATGATCGGGACCCTACTTGGTGTACTGATTGTGGGCGTTATTAGTAACGGCTTGGTACTGCTTGATGTAAATGCTTATGTTCAACAGGTCGTTAAGGGGATTATTATTTTCGCCGCTGTTTTAATTGCCAGTCGGAAGAAGTAACGGTTAGGTTGAAGGAAGTAAATAAGATTTGAAAATATAGCTATTATGGAGGAATTTCTATGAATCTGAAAGTGAGTTTTAAACTTATGGCGGTCTTTATTTCATGCTTGCTTCTTATTGTCGGATGTTCAAAAGGAAATAATAATTCGGCAGGAAACACAAACAGCAGTCAGAGCCCTACCTCCTCTTCTGCAGGTAGCAGTCCTAGCGGAAATGATGCAGGGAATAAAGGAAAGTTTGTTGTGGGAGTTACCTTAAGTCAAATGTCTGATCCGTTTTTCGTTAATGTTAAAGAGGGTATTTTTGAGGAAGCTAAGACTGAAAATGTGGATGTACAATTTGCGGATGGTCAGGCAAATGCTGCTACTCAACTATCTCAAGTTGAGAATTTTATCTCTAAGAAAGTAAATTTGATTGTTCTTAATCCGGTAGAAGCGGGTCCGCTTACTCCTGCTGTACAAGCAGCTAACGATGCAGGCATTCCTGTCATTACCTTTGACCGTTGGGTTAATGGAGGAACTACAGTTACTCATGTAGGTGCATCTGCATTAGAGGTTGGAGTAAAAGCCGGCGAGGCGCTGTTTGATTATTTAGGTGGAAAAGGAAAAATAGCAGTTATCGAACATATCCCGGGTGCCTCGACAACGATTGACCGGACTAAAGGACTGAAAGAAGCGTTAAAAAAATACCCGAATATTCAAGTCGTAGCTACTCAACCTGCTACATCACGCGCAGAAGCTATGTCGGTTATGGAAAATATCCTGACTTCAAATCCAGATATTAATGGTGTATATGCTTATAATGACGATAATGCACTTGGTGCTTCCGATGCCATCGTGGCGGCTAAGAAACAAGATAAGGTCGTAGTAGTTGGTGTTGGAGGAACAGCTCCTGCATTGGAAGCAGTCAAACAGGGAAAAATGCTCGCAACGGTTGATATTCTTCCTCTGGATGAAGGCAAACTAGTCATCAAAACTGCAGTCGATGTTCTTAACGGAACTAAAATTACCCAACAAAATGAAGGAAGAACATGGGTTCTTCAACAGTCGAAAATTGTAACCGGGCCTCAATGGGAAGCGAAAAAAGGAAAATAAGATTTAGGATTTTGGAGACTGCGGCAAATATTCTTGCAAATATTTGCCGCATCTCGATTTTTTTGCAGAAGATAATTTAGGAAATGGGGACTTGTAATGGAAAATGCCCTGCTCAGCATTTCTAATGTATCTAAAAAGTTTTCAGGAGTTCTAGCACTAGCTGATATCAGTTTTGAATTATATGCCGGTGAAGTCCATGCTTTAGTGGGTGAAAACGGGGCTGGGAAATCCACGTTGATGAAGACGATTGCCGGAGTGTACCAACCGGATACGGGACAAATTATGGTCAACGGCAGTAAACAAAAGTTTACCAGTACAAGAGATTCTCAAAATGCTGGAATAAGTATGATCTATCAGGAATTGAACCTTGTTAACTCCCTTAGTATTGCTGCCAATATGTTTTTAAGCCGTGAATTAAAAAATGGTCCTTTTTTGGATCAATCCCGTATGAACCACGAAGCGAAAGAAGCTTTAACGCGTATTGGAATAAAACTAGACCCCCAGACTATTGTGGGCCGTTTAAGTATGGCCCAGAAACAGCTGGTTGAAATAGCCAAGGCTGTATCTATGCAGTCGAAGATCATCATTATGGACGAGCCTACAACGTCTCTGACCAATATTGAAAAAAAACTGTTATTTGAAACAGTGTCTATTTTAAAAGCCCAAGGCACCGGAATTATCTATATTAGCCATGACCTTGATGATGTCTTTCTTATAGCTGACCGAATAACTATTATTCGTGATGGCACGACAGTGGCTAGCAGCGCTGCTTCAGAAACAGATAAAGCAACAGTTATATACCACATGGTAGGCCGGGTACTTAATCAAATTTTTGATTTTCAAAGCAACATCAAGCAGGAAGTATTGTTGGAGGTTAAAGGGCTTTCAAAAAAAGGGATGCTGGATAATGTTTCTTTTGTCGTTAATGCGGGCGAAATTGTAGGAATGTCCGGTCTGGTCGGATCAGGCCGGAGTGAATTGGCATATCATTTATATGGAATGATGAAGCCCGACTCGGGGACAATTAAATTAGAGGGAAAAGAAGTTTTCATAAATTCCACCTCCCAAGCGATAGAAAAAGGAATCAGTCTCGTTCCGGAAGATAGAAAAGAGATGGGTCTTTTTTTGGAGATGACCATTCGAGAAAATGCTACCATGTCAAGCTTGGACAATTATATCAGTTTCGGTTTAATTAATTCCAAGACAGAACGAGATAAAGCACTAGAATATATCAAGGATTTCCATATTAAAACAACAGACCCGGAGAAAAAGGTAGTAAATCTCAGTGGCGGAAATCAACAAAAAGTGGTTTT
>JAQBPR010000236.1 GCA_028287395.1 Bacilli bacterium | reverse complement strand
GCAAGCATGAGGTAGATGAACAAATCCGCGCGTTAAAAGATAATGGCGTCAATGAATTTTTACTTTGGAACGCTGGAAATACATTTACGCCGGGTGTGAATTACACGCAATAAACAAAGAGTGTGTTTCAAAAAGTATAGCTATGTTGCGTAATGGATGTGCTTTAAGCGAATGCTTAAGAAGCGAGTTTTCTTACGATAACTTTTACATCAGTTGAAAATGAGTTTCTTGAATTGACGAAGGGGGAACCTCATTTTCAAAGTCGGCACGTAAACTTTTACAAGCACACCATTACTCCTCGTCGCCACTTTTGAACACACTCTTATATTTTGAAAAAGCTTTATCTGATTTCATTCATCAGATAAAGCTTTTTTTGATTAACCATTATGCATTCGTTTCAATAATATAGCCAGCACCTTTATCCAAACGCCTTTTCTCAACCAGAACCGCTTCTTTAACAACTGGATTATGAATAAAGTGACGAACAAGATGTGACTCCATATGATCAAATGCCTTTTCATCACTTTCTGCGGCTACGATTAGGTAAACCGTTTGTAATTCCAAAGCGATTTCTATTTTATACAAAAACATTCTATAACCCCCAGACCTGACGCTAGCTATTATTGCGATAGACGCAGAGCGAGATCATACATCTCTTTATTAAACTTTTTCTTCGTGTTGACTACTTTCTCGATCGCTGTAGCTACAAGTTTATTTTTCAGCACACCACAAGCTTTCCCCGAATCACCTGCCAGCAGTTGATGAACGGCAAAATCGCCAAGCCTGCTTGCTAAAATGCGATCATTATGAGTAGGTGTTCCACCACGTTGGATATGCCCCAAAACCGTCACGCGCGGTTCAATATCGTTATGACAACTAATCTCTCTCGCAATATCCTCGCCTTTACCAGCACCTTCGGCAACGATTATGATACTATGACGTTTACCATGTTCGAAGTTTTCTTTCATCCGACCGGCTACTTCTTTTAAATTGAACTTAATTTCTGGAACCAAAATCGTCTCTGCTCCGCTTGCTAATCCCGCATACAAAGCAATATCCCCGCAATGTCTGCCCATAACTTCAACTAAAGATGAACGCTCATGTGAAGACATCGTATCACGTAGCTTGTTTACCGCATCAACTACAATACTTACGGCTGTATCAAATCCAATTGTAAAATCAGTAAATGGAATATCATTGTCAATTGTTCCTGGCAGCCCCATGGTTTTAATGCCCAGCTTGCTTAGTTTATTCGCTCCTTGATATGAACCATCTCCGCCAATAACAACTAAACCGTCAATCCCGCGGTTACGTAAATTTGCAGCACCTTTTTCTTGACCTTCCGGCGATAAAAATTCTTTGCAGCGTGCAGTTTGCAGAATAGTTCCGCCGCGCTGAATGATATCACCTACACTGCGTAAATCCATTTGACGTATATCATCATTGATAAGTCCCGCAAAGCCTCTTTGAACGGCATATACTTTTAATCCATGAAATAATGCGCTTCTCACCACTGCGCGTACTGCCGCATTCATCCCTTGTGAATCTCCACCGCTAGTTAATACAGCAATCGATTGAACAGACATTCCAAACTCCTCCTAAAACTATATAATATTTTTTATGAAATAAGGCGAATCCATTTACTATTGAAAAAGAAGAAAAGTCGAGTTAAGGGGCTTTTTTTCATTAATTGCTTTGACATCTGTTTGACCTCAGGTTGTGTTCTCACCTTCGGATCGGATAAATAGAGCGCGATTAAACCTTCAATAATCATACGATGAAATGACGGAGCTTCTAGCATAGCTACTTTCTCTCTAGCTTTCAAGACAATTTGTGCAATACGATGCACAGCAAAATCTTTATTCTCGTAATAGCTGCAAAAATTAAGGTCGCCCCCAACTAAATCTTCTTCCTGATCAATTAAATAATCCAATAAAATATGAAGTCCGCAAACATATGGAAAATACGCTTCGCGAATCAAAGAAACTTTAGCTTCATCTAAATTCCGATCGGCTGCAGATAAAAAAAGCATAAATACCCCCAGGGTTGACCCCGTTGCCGCTGCAAACTCGTTCCATTTCAATGCGGGATATTGCTCTTTGTGCTCGTCCCACCATTCAAAAAGCGCTTGTTCTCGCTGGTCATGTTGAATATGCTTATAGACCTGTAAATCACAATATAGAGAAACTAATAAACGTACTTCTGCAGCCACTAAAGCATAGGAGGGCAGTAAATCAATCCACGATCTACACATTTTGACCAATTGGGTTAAATAGCCGCCATCTTCACTCTCTTCATGATACTCATAATATTCATGCAAAGGTTCGTCAGGATCAACAGCATCGAGCATGGCTTGGTGCAGCTGACGAAAATCACGAGGATCAAGCGACGTACTGCGATCGCATAAATTATCTAAGTAATCGCTAATCGTTTGAAAGGCAACAATTAATGGAATAAGTACATGACGTTGCTCCAAATTCGCAGCCGCATAGACAGCTCCGCCTTCGCAATGAAATTGCTTAGTCGTGAGACTGGCTAATGCTTGTTTTTTCAACTCAGGATCAGGAATGCTTTCTGCCATGGCCCGCCAATCATGCAATTGCGCCCTTACATCCGGTAGAACGTAGCGATAAACGCGGGTCATTAGCGTAATCGGGTTTTGTGGTATAAGTTTAGATTCTTTATATTTAGAATTCAAAAATTGTTCCCCCACAACTTAATGGATACCACTTCAATATAGGATTATAACACTTTATTGGTGAACCCGCGAGTGAATCTCTTGATTAGCCCGATACCAAAGATGCAAATCATTGATTGTACTGGCACATTCAGCTATTTCCGTATTTAACTGACAAGCAAGCGGGAAATGTTCTTCTTTATTCAGCTGCTCTTGTTTCAAGTTAATTACTGCCTCAATTTCGATAATACGCTGAGGTATACGCCCACGTATTTGTTCCCATTCATCTATGATTTGCTCGCGAACGGAAAATGGATAGTCTTCCCATTCAAGTTTAAATTCCGGAATTGGAATGCCTAAGCGTTTATTGTACACAAATTCCTCTCTCAATTTTCATACCCCTTCAATAAAAACTTTAATCAACTATTAATGTAACACGTTCGTTTCAATCCCGCTATTAAAGATCTCACATCCAAACAAATTTAAAATGTGATATACTATTGCGATACAAGAGTTGAAAAGAGTGAATAGCGATGTCTTTTGGCGAAGCCGATGTAACCCAACCCAAAGATCAACACCAAGTTCAGATCGTTACTAAAACAACCGAAAAAACTTCCTCTCCAGCTTTATTGAAGGGTTTTTCATTTTCTTTCTTTATGACAAACGCTATTCTCACTTCCTTCTTACCTACTTATTTTGTTTCTCTAGGCTTTGGTAAAACACAAATAGGTTTGCTTTATTCGATTGGACCTATGATTAGTATAGTCTCCAATTTATTCTGGGGGCTAATCAGCGATAAGTATCAATCACTTAAAAAAACAATTTTAGCGTTATTGATTGGTCAGTTATGCCTTGCCCTCATTTTATTCCAAGTAGATACCTATTTGATTCTGTTTATTCTGATGATTATCTTTTACTTTTTTCAAACACCGCTTATTTCCTTGAATGACAGTCAGCTTTTACTTCATGTAAGTTCTACTGGGAAAAGCTATGCATCGTTCCGTGTTTGGGGCTCAATCGGTTTTGCCTTCTCTGCACTATGCTTTGGCTTATTGCTTCAGAAGATGAATGGCAATCAACATCTTATTGCTTTTTTAGTCATTGGTACGATCGTCTGCTCTATGCTTCTCGCATTATTTTTAAAAGATAGCAGAACGAGTGTAAGCAAAATCCAATTCTCCGGGTTGTTTAAATTATTATTTTCAAAAAAACTAATCATATTTTTGTCGCTGGTTCTGATCATTTCAATCGCACATCGTGCCAATGACGCATTTTTTTCCCTCTACCTTCACGAACTAGGCGCGAATCAATCGCTGATTGGCTATTCATGGACTATTTCATCATTGAGTGAAATTCCAATCTTCCTATTATTAAGCCGTTATGGACATCGTTTTAAAGAGCTGCCTTTACTCTCGATTGCCAGCTTTGCTTATGTCATTCGTTTTTATTTAGTGAGCATCACAACCGTTCCTTTAGCGTTAGCAGCGATTCAATCCATGCACAGCATTACCTTCGGTATTTTCTTCTTAACAGCACTTCGATATATGATGCAATTGGTACCCGATCAATATCGGGCAACTGGACAAGCTATTTTCAGTATAATTTGGAGTGGTTTAGCGGGATTGATCAGCAGCCTTGTCGGTGGAATTATTTTTGAACATTGGGGCGGACATGTACTATATATGTTTTCTGGAACGGTCGCGTTAATCGCAAGTCTTGGGTTTCTGCTGGCTCATTTTAAAAATGAATACTAATCGCATCGCTTGCTTTTTTTTGCTGCGTTGTTATAATTAGCAGTAGATTCTAGTACCAAGTAACTATACATTTAAAGGCGGTAAACACATGGATTATCAGCAATTTAAAAATATACTGTTAGATCGACGCAGCATTCGTAATTTTACAGAACAAGCAGTTTCGCTTGAGGATATTCGCGATATTATCGATTGCGCACGTTATGCACCAAGCGATACAAATTCGCAAACATGGAAATTTATCGCCATAACGAATAAAGCTAAAATTAAAGAAATTGAACAAATCACTTGGCAGCAGCTGCATATATGTGCTGAAGCCGCAGATAAAAAAGGCTTAAATAGAGAATCCCGCTTACTAATCAAATCCTTCGGTCCTTATGCGACAGCATTTTCTGATGCACCCGTCTTAATTATTTGCTTAGCTACCCCTTACACTTCTAAATTCCGTGATAAAATTTTTGACCCGATCCACTTCGTCGATGAAGCAGTTTGGGAGGAAGAAGGCATTAAAAGCAGCTGTCTTGCCTCACAAAACCTGATGCTAGCAGCTCATGCCAAGGGTTTGGCGACTTGTCCGATGACGGGTCCAGTTCTTCTAGCAAAAGACCAATTAAGAGAGTACTTGAATATTCCAGCCGAATGCCAAATTAATATGGTGATTTCTCTTGGGTTTCCGGCAGAAACACCGGGTCGATTAGCACGCAAAGAGGTTGATGAAATTTTAACGATTGTCGATTAAACTGGCTTAATACGAATTAAAAATGCCACGCGAGATAAACCTCGCCGTGGCATTTTTGTTATGGAAAGGAGCTTATTTACTCAACCGTTCCATTTCATCCTCATTGATTTCAAAATTAGCATATACATCTTGCACATCGTCCAGTTCATCAAAAGCGTCCATCATCTTCAACAATTTGTCTGCATTATCGCCATCGGCTTGAACTGTATTTTGTGGGATCCAACGAATGCTTGCAGATGAAAACTGAAAGCTAGTTTTTTCCAAGGCATTTTTGACCCCTTCAAACTCATGCGGGTGAGTTAACACTTCAAAGGTTTCTTCCGTCGTCACCAGATCTTCCGCGCCGGCATCCAATACCTGCAGCATCAATTCATCTTCATCCAGCTCATATTTTTCTCGATCAATCACAAGGATGCCTTTTTGATCAAACATATAGGAAACAGAACCTGTTTCACCCATATTGCCGCCTCTTTTATTGAAAATGGCTCTTACGTCCGCAGCAGAACGATTGCGATTGTCGGTTAAGCATTTGACCATGATCGCAACCCCGCCCGGACCATAGCCTTCATACATCATTTCCTCATAGTCCACCGTATCGGCGCTGCCGACAGCCTTTTTCAAAGCGCGATCAATATTGTCATTCGGCATATTTATTTGGCGGGCATTGGCAATCGCTGTTTTTAATTTAAAATTCCCCTCTGGATTAACGCCGCCCCTGCGTGCTTCTACGAAAATTTCTCGAGCTAATTTGACGTACATGTTATTACGCGCTTGATCTGCTTTACCTTTACGATCTTTAAAATTTTTAAACTTTGGCATTATATTGTCGCTCCCTATCATTAAATTGCTTTTACTAGTTTACCATGCGAGGTCAACAGGGTCAAAAATGAGCGAAAAAAAACAGTCCCAAGAAATCAGAGAACTGCTTTTGAGTATACTATGATGTGATTAAAAATGGAACCCAACTCATCTTATAATTTAGTTACGTTTGCTGCCTGAGCGCCGCGGTTTCCTTGTGTAATTTCAAATTCAACCGATTGCCCTTCTTCTAAAGATTTAAATCCTTCACCTTGGATAGCTGAAAAATGTACGAATACATCGTCACCGTTCTCAACTGAAATAAAACCATAGCCTTTTTCTGCATTAAACCATTTCACTGTACCCTTCAAGTAAACAACCTCCTAAAAATACCGCCATGAATGACGAAGTAAATGAATTATATCATGAAATGAATTGTCTTTTCAAGCGTCAAGCTGTTAAATCGGGCGCTATTTGTGAATGCAAAGCATGTGGGTAGAACCTGGGATAAAGGGCAGTTTGGATTCCTTTTTTTCAACTATCGCTTGCTTTTTTTCCAAATCCTTAATCAGTTGTTCCAGATATGGATAAGGCTGCTGCTTGAGATCAAGCAAAGGGTAAATACGAACTTGCCCACCTTTTCGGCTTACCCTCAGCATCTCTAATACGGCATTCAAATGAAAAACGTAATCAAACTGTTCAGCGTATAAGAACAAAAAATGGCTGCAAAGCACCAATGAAAACGTATTATCCGCGAAAGGCAGCTTGGGTAATGAACAGGGTATATAGTTTTTATGCTCGTCTTTAGCAGCATAGTCTTGCAGAAAAATATCTAATGAACGCTCACGATTTTCGCGGTGCAGCTCAATACTACCGTAATAATCCCAGTCAAATTTATGGGCTAAACTTGCCAGTTTAGCTGTTGAAATTTCAATTTCTTTGTGGCCATACTCAGCCATTTCCGCTAAATCCATGACGTAGAGCGGGTCAACCGCAACCGCTTCGTACCCTTGAGCACGAGCACCTGCCGTAAACGAAGAAGCTCCTGCTGCAATATCCAGCAATTTGACATGCTCCAGTTCTTTCAAATTCAAAGAAAATATTTTCTCATACTCTGCAAACGAGCGGCATGTCATTGCCACACCGACTTGCTCATAATACTCTGCACGTTCTTTACGCGCATTCAACTCATTTAACTCACTCATCTCTCATCTCTCCTCGTCTCAACTCAACTCAACTCACTCGTCAATTATTTTACTTTGAGATCAACAACGGTATATCCAACAGAACGTGTGTCGGGCTGGTTTGAGTAAGTGACGCCGTTGTTGATATTATACTTTTGCATCATATTGTTCGTTAGGGCTGATTTTAGAACCGCAGCCGCACTACCAATTCTGCTGAGGAAGCGAAAGCGGATTTGTGTGGAGCCTTTAGAAAGCTCTCGGTCAAGTATTGTGCTGGCGAGTGCAGTTGTATCTGCAGTAAAATCAGACGATTCAATGAGTAATCCGGTTGTATTCATTAACATCTGATCCGTTATTGCTTCAGCGCCGCCTTTTTGCATGCCTAAAGTTAAGGTTTGGACGAAATTTGTAACGGCTGACGGATATTGAAGTGTCCAGCTATGATCATGGCGCAATTGGGCGTCTGTAAGATTGAAATAGGTGTATTCGATTCGGTCCTTTACATCCGGAACTGGATCATCCCATGTTGTATCTAGGTTGTACCAACTACCGTTTAATTGGACAACGTTCCAAGTGTGCAGTTCGCCACCCGCTACGCCTTCGGCAATTTTATTAGGAAGACCTGCTTCTTGCAGCATACGGTATGCTAAGAGCGAATACCCTTGACAAACGGTAGTTCCTTTGGTCAGCGCGCCATAGGCTGTATGGTCGGAAAGCGTTTGATCATAGGCGACGTGTGAAATAATGTAATCGTGAATCGCTTTTTCCTTTTCAAAATCGTTCATACCTTGTTTGATTAATGAAGCATCGATTTCTTTAGCATGTGTTGTAACATAGCTGCTTTGTTCTTTTGTCTCCAAGAAATGCACTTTAAACGTCGCCTTAGAAATGCCGTCATAAGAATATTCCATGCCATTGTAAACGTAATGAAGGTAATCTTCTAGAGCGAACATGCCTTTGACGAAGCCGTCAATTTGCTTAAATTCATCCGGATTGTCTAAAGTTATTTGAAAGTTGGTTTCCTGATTTTCCAAATGCCCTTTTAACTCTGCTTGCCATGGCAATAGCTGCGGAAATTCTACAACATTGCCATTTTCATTAAGAAATGTGGCTGATGGTGTGGTAACAACGGCAGCAAGGCTGCCAGGCACTGCTTTCATTGCTAAATCCAGTAAAGCGGCCATTTCCTGACGTGTCATTGTATCTTGTGGCCGGTAGGACCATTTGTTTGCA
>JAQBPR010000092.1 GCA_028287395.1 Bacilli bacterium | reverse complement strand
CACTAATCCAGCTTCACGCAATATTCGAAGATGCTTAGATACGCCTGGTTGACTCAATTGAGAAAGATCGACTAGTTCCCCAACAGACCTTGGACGAGTTCTTAGCAGGTCTATCATGTGTCTACAGTTTGTTTCGGCTATTATCTCGAATAGGTTTGTGGGTTTCTTTTGTTTTAGTATGATAATAACCGCCCTGTTTGTTTATTATATTACCATTCGGTTATATTACCATAAGGTTATATGTTATCAAGTTAAGGTATCGAAACCATGAACACAAAACACCTACTTTCATGAACATGTCCAAGGAGCTGCCATGGCAATTAATGCAACATTACTTCCTTGTTAAAGCAAGGATGTTCTTCCACGTTAGACTTAAGCGTTTAGAAAGAGAATTACGTTATTCTGCCCGTTTGAAGCCAGTATTTTTGTTAGCTTTTTACCGTTTGCAAACGGCGCCTAAATTTTTTAAGGAAATGTACTACACCTATGTAGATGATTAGACCAATAACGGATCCCACAACACGCAGAAAGACTGAATCAACATCCGCAATCCCTGACTGTGTTATGATTTGGATTAGTTCGATCACTGCAGCTATTGCCGAAGAGATACCAATTGCAATCGCTTTACTTTGGCAAGAGCGGAATAGCATCGGAAGCAACATCCCAAGGGGAATGAAAAGGAATACATTACCTAATGTATTGTTGAACCAAATATCAAAATTATAATGTTCATGCTGCGTCAGATAATGATAAATGGTCCGAAAAGGAAACAAATTATATAGGGGGACATTCGGGTCTTGGTATATATGCTGGTAGTGATCGAATCTTTGAGTAGCCCATTCACCGTTAAGGTAGGTTACAATTCCGCCAGTTAAT
Source organism: Bacilli bacterium (assembly GCA_028287395.1). Taxonomy (GTDB): domain Bacteria; phylum Bacillota; class Bacilli; order Paenibacillales; family NBRC-103111; genus Paenibacillus_AC. The sequence continues at coordinate 4,065 of JAQBPR010000092.1, read as the reverse complement.
GTTTTTATAAAAACAGACAAAATATAGGGAATGAAAAGAATCCAACCGAAGATAAGAAAAATATCCCTGTTTGGATACATGCTTTTCTGCAGCTCTTTCCCAATTTCTTTGCTCTTGCCGAAATCGGCAATGGCCTTCTGTTCAGCTTCTTTCTCCGATAATCCGTTTTCCATGTATGTCCGTTTTGACATTTGTAAATGATCATGTAGTTCGTCGTATACGTCGCATCTGGATCTATCGTCTGTCTCAAGCTCGCTTATAATTTTTTTTAGGAACATTTCGATTGTACTCATCATACACCTCCTGTACAGATTTGAATGAGTTTATTCAATTTGTTCCATTCCTGAACCTGTTGGTCGAGCTGTAATATTCCCGTTTGTGTGATGCGGTAATACTTTCTTCTTCCGCCTGAACTTGTTCCCTCTCCCCAGTAAGAAGTAACAAGTTCTTTATGCTCGAGCCGTTTTAATGCTGGATAAAGCGTACCTTCACTCATATGATAAGTTTCACTGCTTTTTCGCTTTAGTCCTTGCACGATTTCAAATCCGTATTGATCCCCGTGACGCAGCTCGGAAAGTAGTAGTATATCGATACTCCCCTTCATTAGCTCCCTGCTCATAGAAACACCTCCTATAAACCAGATTATAAATTATTTGTATAACAATGTACATAGTTATACAAGTATTAATTTCTCATCTACCTGAGAACTGGAGGCCATTTGAATTACCCATTCTGCCCTTTCAATAGAAAGAAATCGGTTCGCTTGAACAAAAGACACGACTGGAACTACCCAGTCGTGTCTTTTGTTAGCTGTTTAAGCCTTCCATACCTTATGTTCGATTGATTCATAAATGCGGATCAAGAATTCCGATAACCATTTCAGCCCTTGCCAACGCATAAGCTTGCCAATCACGACCGCGATGAGAACCCCTAAAATCGCTCCCCCGACGATATCCGTCGGATAGTGAATACCGGACCAAATACGGGAAAAGCCGATGATGGCAGCAAGTAAGAACCAAACCCATCCGTCCTTCCTCCGCCAAAGCCAGATTGAGGCTGCAACGGCAAAAGCGGCAGCCGCGTGATTGCTTGGGAAAGAAGCGGATGCTTCGTGTTTAACTAATTGGATGACGTGATGAGCCACGAATGGACGATCCCGATGATAGATGGCGCCGATGATACTGTTGGTTTCTAACGCCGCTGCGGCGGATAGCAGCGTATTCACCACCATTCGACGATTCTCAGGGGTTCGTGCAAACCAATAAACGACAACGCCCAGGTAAAACAGGTAATCCAAATTCACGGCACAGAAAGCCATCAGAGGGTTCAAAGCGGGAAATCTGTCAGCAAAATGATTGATCGCTTGAAACAATTGATAGTCTAGTTGAGATAAATTCATAACTGGCTCCTTTAATAGTCATATAACAGTCGTTTAGTAAACAATACTACACCTAGATTAAAATCTCATGAGAAATGCCACCGGATCCTGTTTCTTTTTTCATTGACCCGCCAAAATGATCAACATGCTCACTAGCAGCATACCGTCAAGAAACATAACGCTTCGTAGAATAGCGAACCTCAGGAAGGACGATCATTGTTATTCCAATTTAAAGTTAATTGAACTTCAAAAAAACGATAGAACTGGCATTGATATGGATAATATGTCGATCCTTGCGTTTGATAAAATCATTATATTAAACTATTGCCGAATAACCTGATATCCCGTATACTCATTTTTAGTGATAATGATTTTCATTATCAATTCGAATAATAAAAAAATGAGGATGGGTACAGTGAAAACCTTAAGTCTTAAAAAAATAACGTTTAGTATTATGGCATTCATAGTGGTTGGTGTTCTAGTGTGGCAAGGAATTACTGCGGACGGTTCACCAGACCCTACTGCAAGTTATATAACTCCAACCACAGCCATTTTAAATACTGCTATCCTTGTTTTTCGTGAAGGATTAGAAGCAATCCTTGTTTTATCGGCAATTACTGCAGGTCTTATCCGAAGTAAAAAAGATTCATGGAAACCCATATTCGTTGGATCAGGCATTTCATTTTTAGCAACCATCGTAACGTGGTTCGTTGTATTAGGTATTATTTCCTTAGTGGGAAATACAACGTCTGAACTTAATATTCAGGCGGGGACTGGACTTTTAGCCAATATTGTTCTTCTGGTCATAATGAACTGGTTCTTCCATAAAATTTATTGGACTGGATGGATCTCTTTACACAATAAGAAACGCCGTCAAATCACCGATGTACCAAAAGAAGAAACTCCAAATGTTTCTGCCTCCTATTGGAGTCTTGTGATCATCGGCTTAACATCAATGTATCGTGAAGGTTTTGAAGTAGTACTATTCCTTCAAAACCTCCGTTTACAAGTAGGAAGCCACATCATTTTATTGGGAGCATTGATCGGATTATTCTTTACCGGTATTGTGGCATTACTGACCTTGGTTGGTCATCAAAAACTCCCTTATAAAAAAATGTTGATTTTAACGGGTGCACTACTCGTAGTGGTTCTTTTAGTTATGACTGGCGAAACCGCTCAAGAAATGCAACTAGCAGGATGGATTCCGACTACAAAACTGGATTTAAATATCCCTGCATGGATGGGACTTTGGTTTTCGGTATTCCCAACTATTGAAACATTAATTGCTCAAACCTTTGCTTTTGTCTTTGTTGTTGGCTCGTATGTCTTCTTACAGTTCATACGGGTATGGAAACCAAAATTGGCAGAGAAATTAAGTTAATAAGGATTCATATCAAAAGTCGGTTCTTTATTAGCTAACCAAAATTCCAGTGTACTTAGTTTATCACATTTCCTCTCTGCTTTCCTTGAACCCAAGATAACGTCCATGCTGGGCGCAACACAAAGAAACCTACAACATAGTTGTAGGTTTTAAACAATATATATTTTAAAAAGGGGGGTTGATACCTATTATAGGACACGAACATTAAAACTAAATGAACCTATGATTACATTTTGATTACAAAATATAAAACGCTTTATTTTCCTTCTTTAGTTCTATTTGTCCGTCTATGTGCATATATTTTAATTACAAGGGTCAAGCCCCTTGAAATGATCAGTGGAGGGATTTTGAATGAGCAACGATGAAAGCTTTGTGGAGCAAGATGATGCGGAAATCGCAGTGAGTGAAGAAAATGAAGAAACGGTAAGCAGTGAGGATGAAATTGCTGCTGATGAAGAATCTTCTGAAGAAATTGCGGAAGATGACAGCGATGAATCCGATGAAGACGATTCTGATGTCGAAGCTGTAGAAGAACAACCCAGTGAGTCCGCTTAAAATCAGCTTATACATAAACAAAAGTTATGCCTAATGAGCGCGTTTCTCTTTAGGCATAACTTTTTGTTTATTATGCAGGGCTAAAGCTTTAGATCGACAAGGGTGGATAATACATCTTTATACACCATATACACATCCCCATTCGTCAAACTTTGTTTGTTAACGATAGAATCTACGGTTGCTTGTGTAAGTAAATTTTTACTTAATAGCTCTGCTTGTGCTTGTTTAAGTGACGCTTTGGAATTTAAAGATTTGGCAATTGTATAGCTTAGCTGTGCCAAACTCACCGGTTGTTTATCCGGATCATCCACCAGTTTGCCCGTAAAGACATCTGGATATTTCTTTTTCACACGCTTTAAGTTGTTGATAACCCCTTGCTTGGTGGATGGTTTATCCAACCCAAACTCGTTTACATATCCTCCGTAAGCAATCCCCAAATAAACGGCCGCTTTTAAACCTGCATAATCCTTATGATTCATATAAGGCTCCACCTTAGGCGTATAAGGTTTTAAAAGCATTCCCTGCTTGTTCAAAAGGTTCTGCATCTGGATGATTTGATCCTTTGCAGTCGTCAACTGACGAAAGGTGATTTTATTGTCGCTTGCTACTTTAGCGGCGGCGCCCGCGGCCTGACCTTCCGCCATCCCATTCGGCAGCACTCTGGCACTGCCATGCGCCAACGTATCATAGCTCGCTGAACGCCCCACTACCAGAAGACCATCTACCTTTAGCGGAACAATGCTGCGAAAAG
>JAQBPR010000215.1 GCA_028287395.1 Bacilli bacterium | reverse complement strand
GCAAGCTAGCTGAAGAAGCAGTAACGGGCAATAAATTGGCTGAGGAGACTATTCAAGGCAAGCATATCCAGCAAGGGGCAATCGAAAGCCGACATATTCACCCGGAAGCCTTGCAATCCGAGCATCTGGGAAAAGGTGCGGTGCAGTTCGAGCATTTCGCCAAGCAAAGCGTGGATGGAACGGTTATTGCTCCCTCTTGCATTGAAGCCAACCATATCATCTATAGGACATTGACTGGCGACAAATTTGCTGTAGGTACGATAAACGGAGAGCATATTGTTACTAAGTCGATTTCTGCGGAGCATATAAACGAAAACGCGATCTCCGAAGAGAATATCAAAGATCAGGCTGTTTCATCACTCAAACTGCAGGATCAATCGGTATCGACAAGTAAGTTGGCATCAGAATCAGTTACGGGTAATAAATTGGCTTCAGAGAGTATTCAAAGCAAGCATATCCAAGGATTGGCGATCCAAGGTAGGCATATTCAACCCGAAGCTTTGCAAGGCCGACACTTGGAAAAGGGGGCTTTACAGTTAGAGCATTTCGCCAAGCAAAGCGTGGATGGAACGGTTATTGCTCCCTCTACCATTGAAGCAAACCATATCGTCTATAGGACATTGACTGGCGACAAATTTGCTGTAGGTACGATAAACGGAGAGCATATTGCTCCTAAGTCGATTTCTTCAGAGCATGTCAACGAGCATACTATTGCAGAAGAGAATATTAAAGATCATGCTGTCTCAATTGCTAAACTGCAGGATCAATCGGTGACAACTGACAAGTTAGCAACGAGCGCGGTGACAGGTGATAAATTGGCAGCTGAGAGTATTCAAAGTCAGCATATCCTAACCGCAGCAGTTAAAGCCGTTCATATTGAACAGGGATCGGTTCATTTTGAGCATTTCGCAAAGCAAAGCGTGGATGGAACGGTTATTGCTCCCTCCACAATCGAAGCCGATCACATCGTCAATCATGCATTAACAGCGGAAAAAATAGCATTGAGCGCGGTAGGTGGCGGACATATCGTCGATGGAGCAATTACTTCTGAGCATTTAAGCGCAGGTTCGATTCAACTGCACCATTTATCGCAGGAGTTTGTCCCTTTTGCATTTGAGCAAAGAGCGTTAACTTTAGAGCAATTTGGTGTAGTCCCGTTTCATTTTGCGGCTAAGGAAAAGCAAACTGAGGTTGTGATTGAATTTAATCAAGTCTTTGCGGACGAAAATTATGCTGTAGTCGCTATGACCAGCGATCCCACATGTTATGCGGTATTAAAAAACCGAACTCGTGAAGCTGCCTTGGTGGAGCTCGTACGCACAAAGCTTAGTCCCGAAGCAGATAGCATCATGACATGGATCGCAATGGGCAAACGAACTTAACATGGATAACTTTTACTTTACCGTCATATCCGGACCGTCTAATCATTTAGGCGGTTTTATTTGTTTTTACTGGCTTGCCTGATGGTGCACTAGTGCCGTTACATAAATTTTTAGAATACATAGAATGGTGTTGTAACCTCGGTAATTGTGGAAGGGAGGCGAAATATATGGTACTGAAAATTCATAATTCAATCCAACCCAAGGTTTCGGTTGTCATTCCTGTGATGAATGAACGTCGAACGCTAGAATCCGTAATACAGCAGGTACATCGGATACATGCCGAAACGGAAGTCATCGTAGTCGTAAATGGTTCTTCTGATGGCAGTCGGAAGCTGGCACAGCAGATGGGTGCCCATGTTATCGTATTTGATTTTCCGCTTGGACATGATGTCGGACGAAGCATTGGCGCCTCAGCGGCCAAGGGTGAAATTATTTTGTTTACCGATGGCGATATTGTGATTCCTACTTCCCAACTTATTCCTTTTATCCATGCAGTGGAAAGCGGCAAAGTGGACATTGCGCTTAATAAATATCTTGGGCCTGTAAAAAAACAAAAAGTATGCAATGTTGTTTTGGCCAAGCATGCGTTAAACACACTCCTTTCTTGTGCCAAGCTGAAAGGTGCATCTTTGACGACGATTCCCCATGCAATGAACAGAAAAGCACTTGAATCCATCGGCGTTGAAAATCTTGCCATTCCCCCGAAAGCACAAGCCATTGCAGCATGCAAAGGATTAAACATACTTCCAGTGCAATACGTTGAAGTCGGCAAAAACAATCCGCGCAGAAGGAAAGAATATCGTGTCGATCCATTAGTGAAGCTCATTAGAGGAGACCATCTTGAAGCTATTCATTCTTTAATTGAGCATACAGGTCCACGAGGATTTTATCCCGACTTAGGAAGGCTGAGAGAGATGGTGAGGGAGTGAAATGAATAAGAAAAGGTTGAGCGGGTCTCAAATGGCGAATCAAAAACATAGGGAGTTCAAAGGCGCATCCGCTGCCGGATTTCAATCTTATAGAAATACCATGTCGTTATTATCCGATATGAATCTAAAAAAAGAATTGAATCATCAATGGTGGCGTTGGTTTTCGGCAAAAAAAGTGAAGCGATTTTCCTGGAGAGCATATCACTCTTCTGCGAATCGGTTTAAATTTGCATTTTTGAAAAAAACCAAAAGACATATAAGAAATTGGGTCTTGATACCTACAACAAAGAAGGTTGCGGCCATCTTGAGTGTAATGAACGAAGAAAAAACGATTCGAAACACGTTGGATCAACTGGAACGTCTTCCACTGGAGGAAATCATCGTCGTCATCAATGGATCTACGGATCAGACTTTGAGCAGAATCCAAGATCATCCTTCCCGACCACTCATCATTCATTATGATACGGCACTTGGCTTTGACGTGGGTCGTGCGGTCGGGGCGAAGGCGGCGATATCCGATATTCTTCTCTTTCTTGACGGGGATATGGTCATTCGGGCGGAGCAATTAGTTCCGTTTGTGTATGAGGTTGAACGGGGAACGGACATTGCCCTGAACAACATCACCCCATTTCTGGCTCGATTTGATCATCAAGATTCTGTTACAGTAATCAAACAATTTGTTAATCATTCGCTCGGTAGGAGTGACTTGTCTGCCAATTCATTAACAGCCATTCCCCATGCGCTTTCACGTAGAGCGGTAGAGACCATAGGCTGCCACAATCTTGCCATACCGCCGTTGGCCCAAGCGATTGCACTGCAAGCCGGAATGAAAGTGACCGCCCCGACATCGATTGATGTCATCCAAAAGAACAGAAAAAAATCAACCAATTCAGGACGTGCCAATGTGGTAGAAGGACTGATCATTGGCGATCATCTGGAAGCACTCCATTATTCGATGGAAAGGCAAGGAGAACGGCTGCATTTACAGGACATACGCCGGAAAAGGCAATGTGTGGGGGGGACGCCCAATGAAAACGAGCATCATCATTCCGAGCTATAACGCCAAGGAGATGTTAATCGGCTGCGTTCAATCGATCCGGGAGTACACGAATTCTCCATATGAAATTATTATTGTTGATAACGGATCTAACGATGGAACTGTGGACTTTTGTTTGCAGGAAAAAATTACGTTTATTTCCATATCGGATAATCGTGGTTTTCCAGCTGCCTGCAACCTTGGGATGAAAATTTCCACCGGAGATACACTGGTGCTTTTGAATAATGATATTGTCGTTAGCCACAATTGGTTATCCAATCAGCTTGCTTGCCTCAACAGCAGCGAAGAGATTGGCATTGTCGGACCGTATACGAACTATGCCAGCGGAAAGCAGATGCTGCCATCCGCTTATGATAATATCCAACAGTTCCATGAAAAAGCGCTGCAATACAACCAACCGAATTCACAGATGTGGCAGCCGCTCGAGCGGATTGTAGGGATGTGTTTTTTGATAAAGCGGAAGCTATTTGAGAAAATCGGTTATTTGGATGAACAATTTTCACCGGGCCATTTTGAAGATGACGATTATTGTTATCGGGCTAGACAAGCGGGGTATAAGTTAATGATTGCGGGTGATGTGATGATTCATCATTACGGAAGCGTCAGCTTTCACCGGCAGGATCCAGAAAAGCTTCAAGGGTTGATTGACCGGAACTACAAAAAGTTCATCTCTAAATGGGGCGTAGATCCTCATCAATTTATATAAAAAACATTTTAGTGTGAGAGGAAGGTTTTTCGATTGAAGGGAGTTATTCTTGCAGGTGGGAATGGTACACGGTTATATCCAATTACAAAAGTCATTAATAAAAGTCTTCTTCCGGTAGGGAGGAAACCGATGATTTTTTATAGTGTGCTGAAATTAAAGCAGGCGGGAATCATAGATATTCTTGTGGTGACAGGAAAACAATCGGCTGGGTTATACACCGAACTGTTGGGTAATGGGTCAGAATGGAATGTAAATATCACGTTCCGCGTACAGGAAGAAGCGGGTGGAATTGCCCAAGCTTTGGCA
>JAQBPR010000213.1 GCA_028287395.1 Bacilli bacterium | reverse complement strand
TCAACGATTTTCCCGCGATCGTCCAGGGTGAGCGAGCTTTCATTACTAATCCCATTCATTACGGTTTCCAAAATTCCAACGCAATCAGCAAGTTTACTCATACAAAGTACCTCCCACAAAATAATGTCTACATCCCCAGACGCGGATACTGGAAGTACCCATAATCGCCCCGACTTTCGACCATCTACGAATTAGGTAAAAATACCAGACTCGATAATTAAGCGCACAAAAAGGCGCTAAGGGGATGTATAGAAACTCACACTATTCATTTTTTAAGCTATTCAATTGTAGGGATACATACCTGTGGGCTCTGTATATTTTCCAGTTTATCACAGCAGGATGACCCAGTAAATTAAAAAATCAGCTGTATCATTTGACCTAATTATTTCTGTAGTTTCTAACTCGATATATTGCTTGTCATATTTTGTCGAATATACGCGAAGTTTGTACTATGGATATTTTTCTCAATCGGTATTAATATATAGGAACACAGTTTCGTTATTCTACGATATCGTAGACTACTGGTCGAAGTAAATCTCTAGGATTTACTTTTCACCTTCTTGAACCGCTCATATAGATCATGCACAGCACACCCTAGAGCATCAGCAATGATTATGGCATTTTTCAGACTCATTACCCTACTGTTTGTTACGTAGAATGATATCTGTTTAAAGTTAATCCCAGTAACTTCTGCAAGTTTTTGCTGAGACCAACCTTTTTCCATGAGCAATTGGTCAAGAAGGCACCGACCATAGCTTAGGTTCACTGCGTGCCTCCTATAAATATTCGATTGACTAAGGGGGTGTTACAGACACAATACGGAAAAATTACCCTTTCTACGATTCTAGTACAATCAATAATAACCCATAAGTAACTTTGCGTAAACAGAGACAATTTGAATTCATCCTATACAAATGCGAGGTTTTCTTCTATGCGATACGACCAATCAACCAATGCATTTCATGAATTAATTGCTAAAGCAAAAATACGTCTTCTGCATGCCGAACGGGTTCAGGGCAACGCTTATATTCGAAAAGAGATTGCAGAACGGGTATGCGATGAAATGAATTGTCGTTTCGCCTTAGGTGGATACCAAAACCAAGAAAAACTGGATTTGGAAGTCTCAAACCTTGAATTAGAAATTGGCAAACATTATGGAATATTCAAAGATATTTATATGGAAAAAAGGACCTTCCTTTGATACACTAAATTTTGACAAGGTTTGCAGCAAATACTCCAGCCGATGGAGAACTTACAAATGAGGTAAGTGAGATGAAATCTTTAAAAATACTATTACCTGTCCTTCTTACGATTGTTATTTTAACGGGTTGTGGTAGTACCACAAATACGCAAGGTTCAGTTTCTACGGTTACTAATAGTCCTGGTCCATCTATTGATCCAGCTGTAAAAAAAGCTGCAGATGACAAAGCTCAAGCTGATGCTGATGCAAAAGCCAAGTTAGAGGCGGATGCTAAAGCGAAGAAGGATGCCGAGGATAAAATAAAGGCAGATGCTGATGCGAAAGCAAAAGCTGATGAAGACGCTAAAGCAAAAGCAAAAGCAGATGGTGAAAAAGCAGCACTCATTTTTAAGACAGTAACACCGAACATTACGACCGATCAAAAAATGGATGACCTGACATACACTTTTATCGTTGACAACAACAAATGGTTTCCAGCAAAAACTGAAGAGGATAAGCAAGCTGCGAGAAGCAAAGTTGATCCAAGCACCACGACAAGAAACCTCTTTAAAAACGTCCTGCCTTATTACAACAAAATGGCTAAGATAACAGGCAACGTTGTTCAAGTGCGTGAAGAGAATACAGATTACGGAACAATTGCTACAGTTCATATTCTGGATGAATTCGGTAACTCTGTTATGGGTGTGTATTTAGGATCAACAGGGGATCTACTAGACGGCGATCCAGCGACGATTATCGGCGTTCCTATTACTTCTTATTCTTTTAGTAATGTTGGTGGAGGAACAACAAACGCTATACTAATGGCATTATCCGAAGTTCAAAAAACTGTACAATAAGAATAAAAAGCCCTTGGAGATTATTTCCCCCGGGGCTTTGTTTTGTCGATGCTTTCGCTTACCACTGCTTACTAGGTCTTCAGTAACCGTTGTAAAGTCCTCGTTACAATTCCTCGCATTTCGTTATATCGATGTTCATCAGCTGCGCAAGCTTCTCGATCACTATGGTCCGTATTAGGCTAGGAAGAAACGACAACTCGTGGCGATAGCCTCGACAAACATATGAAGCTTTAATTCCATTTGCGGATTGCTCCCGATCATAAACCTTAATCCCTCGTTTACGCAGCTCTTGCCGAATACTATACAATTCCCGCGTAACTTCATCCTGCGTCTGTTTCAAATTACCAATGTAGATTATGGGCACTTTTAAGTCAGCAAGTTTCATTTTTCCCATGTCTCGTTCCAGTACATCCAAAATCACAGGCAGCAGAACGAATTCCTTTACCAGAACTAGTTCTTCTTCTGAAATTGTTTGAGGCATGTTCACCCGAACCGCTTCCTTACAACCGGCATTACGGCAAGAATGTTTTCAATCCGGAATATACGCGGAGCATGTTGTTCCAAACAATAGGCTTTCACTGCAGCTCCTTTGATCGATCGGACTTCAATTTGCCGCTGCGTGATAGCACCTTTGCTGTCAAAATAAATGATCTCTACGGTATGGCCAACGTATTTCTCGATCATAGTTTCCGCCTCCAAAATAGAACAATTGTTCGTATATAGTATATACATAATAGCGAACATTCATTCTTATTTCAAGAGGATTTTTTAGGCATTAAAAAGCCTCATCAACCGAAGTCAACGAGGCTAGTGTTAGAGGCTAATAATCAGCAAATTTTTT
>JAQBPR010000212.1 GCA_028287395.1 Bacilli bacterium | reverse complement strand
CACGCTCTAAAAGACGGGAATGCAGATAGAATACGTCTCCTGGATAAGCTTCACGACCTGGTGGACGTCTCAAGAGCAAAGATAACTCACGATAAGCTGCCGCTTGCTTGGACAAATCATCATAAATGATCAAAACGTGCTCGCCTTTATACATGAAGTATTCACCCATTGCGCAGCCTGCGTAAGGAGCAAGGAACAACAACGGTGAAGGCTCAGAAGCACTTGCTGTTACAACGATGGTATAATCCAAAGCGCCATTACGACGAAGGGTTTCCACTACGCCTGCAACGGTTGATTGTTTTTGCCCAATCGCCACATAAATACATTTTACACCATTGCCCTTTTGGTTGATGATCGTGTCGATTGCAACCGCTGTTTTACCTGTTTGACGGTCACCAATGATTAACTCACGTTGTCCGCGTCCGATAGGTACCATCGCATCAATCGCTTTGATCCCTGTTTGCATAGGCTCATGTACTGATTTACGAGCCATAACGCCTGGTGCCGGCGATTCAATCGGGCGGAATTGTGTTGTGTTGATTGGCCCTTTACCATCCAACGGTTGACCCAACGGATTAATAACGCGGCCCAGCAATTCTTCACCTACTGGAACCTGCATAATTTTGCCCGTACGCTTAACTTGATCGCCTTCGCGGATGTCGTAGTAAGGCCCTAGAATAACGATACCTACGTTGTTTTCCTCCAGGTTCAGGGTCATACCCATGACACCGTTAGAGAATTCCAAAAGCTCACCGGCCATAACACTTTCAAGACCATGTGCGCGAGCAATCCCATCTCCTACTTGAATTACCGTACCTAAGTCCACTACTTGAATTTCGGTTTTATATTGTTCAATTTGACTTTTGATCAATGTGCTGATTTCTTCAGTCTTGATACTCAACTAACCTCACCCCTATCTACAGTGCTTGAGATACTTGTAAAGATTTTTCCAACCGAGCTAATTTACCTGACAAGCTGCCATCATAAAGCCGGTCGCCGATACGAACCGTAAGTCCTCCAAGCAAGCTTGGATCTACGACACTGCTGATTTGAATTTTTTTGCCGCTAATGACTGCAAAACGTGCTGCAATATCTTTTGCTTCATCTTCTGTTAAAGCCAAAGGTGTGGTTACAATCGCTTGCGCTTGACCTAATGCTTCATTCGCAATGAAAACGAAATCTTCCAAAAGTGTAGACAATAGTTCTTCTCGTCTCCGTTCAACAAGCAAACATATGGTGCTTAGAACGATTTCAGATACTTTGCCTTCAAATAACTGGTTTAACATAGCAAGCTTCTTCGACGTATCGATGTTGGGATGCGTCAATAGCTTCTCAAAATCGACATTGTCGTGAATAATCCCGACAACCTGACTCAATTCTTCTTCCACTTGAGCAATTTGATTCTGTCCTTGCGCCAGTTCAAACAACGCTTTAGCATATCGCTTTGCTACAATTGTATCGCGGCTCATAGATTGCCTCCTACCTCTTTGAGGTATTTCTCAATCAGTTGCTCTTGCGATTTTTCGTCTACTTGCTTTTCGATAATTTTCGACGCGATCATAACGGACATTGCACTAACTTGACTTTTTAATGCTGCAATTGCCTTATTTTTCTCATTTTCAATATCGCGCATCGCTTCATCTTTAATGCGAGTAGCTTCTTTTCTGGAATCCGCAAGAATTTGGTCTGCTTGCTTGGAGCTTGTTAATTTGGCTTGCTCCAACATTTCATGGGCAGCCGTTTTCGCATCTTGTAAAGCTTTCTTTTGCTCTTCAACTATTGTTGCAGCTTGTTTATTCGCATCTTCTGCTGAAGAAATTTGATTTTCAATATGTGCCTGTCTTTCGTTAAGCACTTTCATCAAAGGCTTCATCGCAAATCTTTTGACGAGCCATAATAAGACTAAAAATACGATAAGCTGAACCAACATGGTTCCGAATTCCAATTTTAAAGCACCAATCTGTAACATCCAGTTCACTCCTTTTCCTTAAAAATAAACAAAAAGAATATTTATTCGGTTCTTAAATCGGTTACTGATAATATTGAAATTGACCAAAAGAAAAGCGAGAGATCCTCCCTCGCCACTATCTTTTTCTAGGCCAGTGCTTTACCCATAAGCATAAATCCGATAACAACTGCAATGATCGGCAATGCATCGACTAAACCAACCCCAAGAAACATAAGACCCATTAAACTGCTTTGCATTTCAGGCTGACGTGCAGTACCTTCAATTGTGCGCCCTACAATAAGACCCATACCAATACCTGAACCAATTGCTGCTAAACCAAAAACTAGACCCATTGCTAATGCGAAATCCATAAAAATTGCCTCCTCAAATTGTTATTAAATTTTAGTGTGAATGACTTTGAACTCTGTGGGATATATAAACCATTGTCAGCATTGTAAATATAAATGCTTGAATAGATCCTACAAATACTGAATACCCTATCCATGCCAAAAGCGGTATCGCGAAAACCTTGGCCCCAATGCCGCCCATAATTGCCGGAAGCAGCACCGCAATCAATACTTCACCGGCAAATATATTCCCGTAAAGTCGAAGCGGAAATGACAAGAATTTGGATAGTTCCTCCACTAGATTAAGCGGTAACAATGCCCAGTGAGGGGTAACATAGCTTTTTAAATATGAACCTGGCCCCTTACGTATACCGAGCCAATGCGTATACAGCAACACCATGATAGCTAATGCAAACGGTATACTGACTGACGCAGTCGGTGATTTCCACCAACCAATTACAGCTCCTTCTTCACCTTTGCCTAACGCCGTATCTATGATACTTTGCGTGATTCCAATAGATGCATTCGGATGTGTATGCATTGTCTCAAAATTAGTGACAAGCCCAATCTGATTGGCGACAAACAAATACAGAAACAAGGTAACCCCTAACGTGATAAAACGTTCAGCCGTCTTACTATCCATCGATTGTTTGGCAAGCCCTCTAACAAAATCAATGATCCATTCCATAAAGTTTTGCATTCCCTTGGGAATTCTGTTGCTCACAGTACGGGCGGAAAAAAAGACGATTAGGAAAACAAGGAAACTAGCGATCAACACCATCAAAACCGTGGATAGATCAAAAACCAAACCCAGAAATTTAACTGTTGGATATACATTATTCATAAACTCTAATCACCCCTTTCTAAGTCCACCTTTTTCTTAAATAAAGCACCAGCGCTACGCACAGGGAAAGTATGGTTACTGTTGTAATCCCAATAAGTAAGCCTAACCAATGGAATAGTGCGGGATACCTCATCGCAGTATAGCCTGCAAAACCTGCCAACAAATAGCGTTGCAGTGTTCCCATGCCCTGAATTTTCTTGATCTTACCTGTTGCGTAATCGCCTATTTTCATTGTTTTGTTCGCAGCGATAAGTCCGTTGATAATACTAACGATCAAACCCAGAATATATCCGGCGAGATAAGGTTGATAAGGCGGGAAAAAAAACCAACACATAGAGGAGATCATTAAAAGAAGCAGAGAGAAGAAAAATGTCAAACGGATGTAACGAGAAAAAATGTCCATTATTTACCACCAATATACGATTTAACCATGGGAACTAAGGAAAAGATCCCTACTGCCAGTCCTAACAGCACACCTACGATTAAAAACAACGGCTCGGTATGTTGTTTACGATCTAATAAACGGCCCAGCCAAAATCCGCCAATAGTGGTAATCGACAAATCCATTCCGATCAGCCCAACAAACATGAACGCTTTCAACGGACCATTTGTTTGTTTCATTGCCCCTCCGAATTAGAATTGGATTCACACTAAAAAGCTTAGGATGGGTACTTTCCAATCGCGATAAATACATTGGAGTAACTTATTATTGACAGTCATTATTTTATCCAATACAACCATGTTTGTCAATTCTCCAAAATCCAAACATTTCGTGAACTAAAAAGCATAAACCCTTATAAATCAACGTTTTTTTACCATTTCAAACCGAACAGTTCAACTGTATAGTGTGGCGTTCTTGTGACGAACGGTCATTATTTGGCGCTAAAATGCTCCGGTCTTTGGGCAAGCAATCCAAAATGATGCAGAATCCCTTGTACAATGCGGATGGATGCGCTACCATCTCCGTACGGGTTCGCCGAACGGCTCATTCGCTCATATAACGCTTGATCCGTCAACAAAGCTCGCGTACGATCATATACTTTTTCTTCATTTGTACCTACTAATTCTAATGTCCCCGCTTCAACGCCTTCAGGTCTTTCCGTTGTATCCCGAAGCACAAGAACTGGAACACCGAACGACGGAGCTTCTTCTTGCAATCCCCCGGAATCCGTCAAAATCAAATAGGTATGCGGATAGAAATTATACATATCCATGACATCTAACGGATCAACCAGTTTAATCCGCGGATGATTTCCAAGAATTTCATGAGCAGGTTCACGCACAGCAGGGCTCGGATGCACGGGATAGACGATCGCAATATCTGTGAATTCATTCGCAATTCGTTTCACCGCTCGAAAAATTTGGCGGTGCGGTTCTCCCTGCGACTCGCGACGATGCGCCGTCATCAAGATCAATCGTTTACCTGCAGCCCAATCCAGAAGCGGATGACTGTAATCCTTGCGAACCGTATATTGCGGAACATCCGTTATCGTGTTGCCCGTCACATAGATGGCGCTATCCGATTTATTTTCTTGACGAAGATTGCCCGCGGACCAATCCGTCGGAGCAAAATGCAGATCAGCCAATACGCCTGTCAATTGTCGGTTCATTTCTTCGGGATAAGGCGAGAGCTTGTTCCATGTGCGGAGGCCCGCTTCCACATGACCCACCTTGATTTGCTGCATAAAAGCGGCGTAGCTTGCGAGAAATGTGGTTAATGTATCACCATGAACAAGGATAATATCCGGCTTGGCTTCACGAAGCACAGGCTCTAATCCTTGCAGAACACGTATCGTCACTTCTTGAAGCGTCTGTCTATCCTGCATCACATCCAAATCGTAATCTGCTTTGATGTGGAAAGCATCCATAACTTGGTCTAATAATTCTCGATGCTGTGCCGTCAAGCAAACAACGGATTCTATTTGTTCCGGGTGGCGCTGTAATTCCAAAATGAGCGGTGCCATTTTAATCGCCTCTGGTCTTACGCCAAAAACAGTCATAACTTTAATTCTTTTCATTTCCAGTTCCCTTTCTATCTCTATAATGTACCGAATAACCGATCTCCCGCGTCGCCTAAACCAGGAACAATGTAACCCGATTCGTTCAGATATTGATCAATGGACGCTGTATATATGTCGACCTCGGGGTGTTCTGCTTGCACAGCTTGAATCCCCTCCGGAGCAGCGATCAAACACATGAGCTTTATGCTTGAACAATTCTTCTCCTTCAATAAACGAATCGCGGCATTCGCCGATCCTCCTGTTGCAAGCATAGGATCAATCACAATGATAGGTCTTTGCGCAGCATCTGCAGGCAGTTTAATGTAATATTCTACGGGCTCCAAGGTTTTTTCGTCGCGCGATAACCCGATATGTCCAATCTTGGCTGTAGGCATTAACTGCAATATTCCCTCTACCATGCCTAATCCTGCGCGAAGGATAGGAATCAAAACAGGCACCTTTCCTGAAAGCATCCAACATTCCGTCGTGGTTATGGGTGTTTTAACCGAAGTTTTCTGCAACGGAAGCTCTCTTGTCAGTTCATAGGCCATTAAAGCTGCCACTTCATCCACCAGCTCGCGAAATTGTTTCGTTTTGGTGGTTTCATCGCGAATGAATGCGAGCTTATGTAATATTAAAGGATGATCGCAAACGACAACTTTCCCCATAATCAAACCTCCAGCAAGGTATTTAAGCCCATAAATCTTGTCCATTATACCACAGCTTGGTTAGATTCATCATGTGGAATAGTCATGAGATCATTTCTTCTTGCATCAAAGGAATGGATACTTCTATTTTTAGCCCCTGACCCTGCGTGGATTGCATCGCGAAGTTCCCTTGGATTTCCAAAATCCGACTTTTCATTTGCTCAATACCAATCCCTGACTGTCGAGTCCGATTTGCCGCCGCTCGTGGAATTTCAAATCCGATTCCATTATCCTGATATTCCAAATAAAAATGAGTATCGCTGCTGGTACAAGAAATGGTCACAATAGACGCTTTAGAATGCTTCTTTGCATTGTTGATTAACTCTTGAACCACACGAAACAGATGTCGTTTTGTTTCCATGTCTTTGAGCTCGATGCGTTCATCCTCATCTGTGAAAAAAGAAAGTTTAAATAAACACGCAGCACTTTCTATATCAATCCAGCCTTTTACTGCTTTCAGAAAACCAGTCGATGCGAGAATGGGCGGATTGAGTTCAAAGCAGTTTTGTCTTAAGTTGCCATTAACAAGATCCAAATGATACAGGATATCATCGAGCTGTTTATTATCCTCCATACCGAGAACCTGCCTCTGATACACTCTTAATTTCCGTTGAATAAAAAAGATATCCTGCATCGTCGTGTCGTGTAAATCCGCGGCGATTCGAATACGTTCCTTTTCCTGCAAATCAAACATCGTCTTACGAAACCAGATCAAATTAGAACCTTCCTGTTCATTAGGAAGCTGTGAAGCCAGCTCATGGAGTCTCAAATTAAGCCTGCGGATTAAATATAAATTTTCCAGACTTATGCCTAAGTTTGAAAGAACCACGTCCAACCATTGAGTTTCTTCCTGCCCGATAAAGGTATTCGTTTTTTTGGCGGTAAGAACCAAATAACTGGTATATTCCTCATGACGGTTAATTTCGTAAACAGTGTAATCAGAGTCGTTTGGAGATTGAATGGCCATTTTAATTTGATTATGATCGATATCGCCTTCGTCTATTATCTCAATATCATTATTATACTGGAATACAATAGCGCCTCCGGAGACTTGGATAGTATTTACAATGTTGAGCAAAATTAATTCTTTTAATTCGCGAAAGCTTTTGATCGAGCTCAAATCATTCGATATTTTCTTTAATGCGGATTGCAGATAAAATTTGCGCGGGAACATAACCACTTCTAATTTAGCCATGAAATGCTCCAAGGAATATAAGAGAAATGAGATAATCGAAACAATGAATAAAAAGCTGAACATAGCTCGTTCTAAAGTTAAATCACTTTGAAAAACAACAAATAGAAGACCCATGATAACTCCGCTGGGAACGATGGAAATAATCGTTGTAAAGAGTACCCGTCTCATAATGAGATGAATATCAAATAGTTTTTTGGATATGAGTAAATAGCAAAAAGTTAAAGGAAAGAATAGTGTGCACATCGCAGTGATGTAAGGATTTATCAGGTCTCGGTTTATGAGAACTTCGGGAAGAAAAGTAAATAAAGCAAGCGGTAAAAAAGATACTGTAAAAGCAAACCAAATTGTTTTAATGATCGTTGAGAGATACGTTGTTTCTTTACGGAATTTTAAATAAATGAAAACGAGGAATGAGAAAACTAACAAGGAACCAAAAAGAAAATAGAGAATTGCAAAACTTCCATAAAAAAGATAAAACGGATAAGCGTATAAAGGAGTAAAATAACTCCCGGCTGCTATGGTAATGAACCCTATAATTCCATAAAAAATATAAATAAATTTATGGGGAACTTTTACATTACCTTTTTCCCCGAAAAAAATAATTAGAAAGTGTAAAAAAACAAATGGTAAAGCCATAACAATACTGTTAAGAAGAATTTTCGCAATTGCATCTCCTTTTGGCGAAGATTCCAAACTCATAAACGCTACCCCAACCATCAAAAATAAAAATGATAAAAATCGAGCTGATTTCGAATCAGAACTATTTAAATACATGAGAGAAGCAATACAAAAACTTATAATTTCTCCAAAAAGGGTAAAATAGTAAACGGAATCCGCCTTTTTTTTATCTGGAATTATTACTTCAAATGATTTACCACCACGTGAAATAACAAGATTCTTAACTTGCTCAACTAAGGAAAAATTTTTCACACTAAAATTTAGACTAGGGTCCTTACCATCTATTGTTAGAATCCGGTCATCTTTTTGTAAACCTAAATCCAGATGTGGAACATTGGGATCAAAACTTTTTAAGACCCATTCGTTTTGAATGTTTTTCTCAACCAATATCCCAAGAGTAGGATAATGAAATGTAATATAGGTAAACCATACTTGGAGGACAATTAAGAGTGGAAGCAATAGAATTAAAAAATTTTTTTTCTGCATTTAACATATCTCCTTTTATTTCTGGTATATTAATGTCAAATAGTTATGAAAGCGATGTGAGAATGTATGACTGTAACCACATTTTCTCCAGAATTAAAAAACGTGATTGCTTTACTCAGTAGATTTCAAGCGCTTACAAGATCAACGATACTGAAGAACCCAAACTTTTTAAACACATGGAACTTATCTAAAGAAGAAAAAAAATTAGTTTATGATGCCTTTAACAAAAACACCAAACCATCACTACGTCCTAAAAACGAGTCTTGGGGTTGAGACTTCCACTCTCCCTTATTCTACCAGTACATTTTTCATATGACAATTTTTTTGTTTAACCCCTAAAAACTTCCTTTCACTTGTCGAATTGGATGATTTATTTATGTTGCTTTCATTTAAAGACTGCAAAAATATTCTCTTAAATTTGCAGCCT
>JAQBPR010000202.1 GCA_028287395.1 Bacilli bacterium | reverse complement strand
CCATCTCGAACACGACCGTTAAGCCCTCCAGCGCCAAGGGTACTTGAACCGCAGGGTTCTGGGAGAGTAGGACGTTGCCAAGCAATGAAAAAGAACCTTTTGGATTTCATTCCTAAAGGTTCTTTTTGTTTGTATAGGAAATTATAGTTTCACTGATTGTTTATAAAATGTGTACATGTCTGTGTCTATGGGTAAGTATTGTTGAAGTTGGAGTAAAACTCATTTCGAATGTTTCTGAGTATCATGCAGATCTACCCACTTTCTAAATGGATAGATGTTTGAACAATGGAGTGATAGCTAGGTACAAGCGGATCGTGAGAGCCTTATATTGCTGAAAAAACCCTCAGTAGAGAGGGTTGAGGAACTAGGATGCCTTATTTTGTTGTGTCTGATGTTAGACTACCTCTACAACCTTATTTCATCGGAAATAAGATACTGATGTTCCCCAGAGAATACAAAAACAGGTCTAAAACCGAGAATAAGGTATTGACGTTCCTCTAATAGACAGAGGGACGCACCGATGTTCCACCATTGTTCCGATCACGGATTGTCATACGACTTCATGGAGTGGATGATGTAAAATGGAATACTCGGAATATTGCGGACCAATGTTGTCAACATTAATAAAATCATGAAATTGAGTTTTAAATAGTTGGCATTAAAGATCGAAGTAAGATGGTCATTTGTGCAAACTTCTTTAAGGCCACTCATATAAAGATAATTATTTAAGTTTTGTCATGGATCCATACAGACTACTTGGCAAATTAAAAAATAAGTGTATAATAAAATTAAAGTCAAAGAAAGTCAAAGTCAATTTAATTCTTGGAATTGGGGGATGAAATTGATGCGCAACGCTTCAGAAGTGATTGAACAGTACTTGAAACAGATATTACAGCAAAGTCCCTTAGGTATAATTGAAATCCAACGCAATGACTTAGCTGATCACTTTCAATGCGTTCCTTCGCAAATTAACTATGTGATTAGCACTCGCTTTACCTTTGAAAAGGGCTATATCGTTGAAAGTAAACGAGGCGGTGGTGGATATATTCGCATACAAAAAGTGGAGCTTACTACGCATGGTTCAATTTTCGATCATATTTTTCGTACGATCGGAGGAGATATTGACCAAACGACTTCAGAGGGATTATTGTATCAATTGAAGGAAGGTGGGTACATTACTCTTCGTGAAGCAAAGCTCATTCAAGCTGCTATATCCAGGGATGTGTTGGTGTTTAAGCTTCCTTTTCGCGATGAAATTCGTGCCTCCTTGTTAAAAGCAATGCTTACCGCTCTTTTAAGTAAATAACACAAAGTAACCTTTTTCAATGCGAATTTAATTGGGGGTGTTCGACCAATGCTTTGTCAGGAATGTGGTAAAAAACCTTCAACCCTGCATTTTACAAAAATCGTAAACGGGGAGAAGACGGAATTTCATATTTGTGAATCGTGCGCGCGTGAAAAGGGAGAACTGATTCCGGGAACGCCCAATGGATTCTCCATTCATAATTTATTGTCGGGATTGCTTAATTTTGATCCTGCTTCTGCCTCAGGATTAGGCGTTAAAACACAACCTTTGCGCTGCGAGCAATGCGGTTTGACATATGCGCAATTCAGTAAGCTAGGGAGATTTGGCTGCAGCTCGTGCTATAATCATTTTTCCGACCGTTTGGATCCATTGATTAAAAGAGTGCATGGGAATACAGGCCATGTTGGAAAAGTGCCCAAAAGATCGGGCGGATTGATTCAATCTAAGCGAGAAATTGAAATGTTAAAAAAAGAACTATTATATCATATTGAGCATGAAGAATTTGAGCATGCGGCTACAGTAAGAGATCAAATTCGCGACTTGGAAAAGAAATTAGCGGATCAATAGTGCGCCTGAATGCGTTAAGAAAGCTCTCTTTAAGGAGGTCGATAGCAATGACTTTAGAACGATTTACTAACGATGCTTTAAGTGATTGGATGAAGGGCGACGGTCCAGATTCAGATATAGTAATCAGCAGCAGGATACGAATTGCGCGAAATTTACGTCCTTATTCTTTTCCCATGTTAGCAACGAATCAACAATCTAAAGAGGTATTGGATCAAGTTGAAGAGGCCTCAAAAAATGAGGAACTGGAAACGATCAGCCATTTTAACTTTATACATCTTTCCGATTTGAAGGAATTGGAGAAAATGGTGCTTGTCGAGAAACATTTAATTAGCCCGGCTCTGGCGAACGAATCGCGGAACGGAGCGGTAATGCTTAACGACAATGAATCAATCAGTGTGATGATTAACGAAGAGGATCATTTGCGAATTCAATGTATGAGTCCCGGATTTCAAATTAAAGAAGCCTGGGATATGGCAAACCAAGTCGATGATATTTTCGAAAGCCAGCTGGAATATGCATTTGATGAGAAAAGGGGATATTTGACTAGCTGCCCTACGAATGTAGGCACAGGTATCCGCGCTTCGGTTATGCTTCATTTACCCGCACTCGTGTTAACTCAGCAGATCAATCGCATATTATCGGCAATCACTCAGGTGGGTCTTGCTGTAAGGGGGCTTTATGGTGAAGGCAGCGAGGCAATAGGCAACCTTTTTCAAATTTCAAATCAGATTACCTTGGGGCAGTCAGAGGAAGAAATTATTGAAAACTTGTACAGCGTCGTAAGGCAGATTATCGAACACGAACGGGCAGCGCGGGGAAAACTGCTTACTGAATCCAATTATTGGATCAAGGACAGAGTAAGTCGTTCATTTGGGATTTTGTCACACGCGGTTATTATTGATTCGAAAGAAGCTGCACAGCGATTATCGGATGTTCGACTTGGCGTTGATTTAAAAATCATTATAACGGTTTCAGAGAATGCATTGAATGAGCTCCTTGTGATGACTCAGCCGGGTTTTCTTCAGCAGGATGCCGGTCGTAAATTGTCTTCGGATGAAAGAGATATTCGACGAGCGGAAATGATACGCGCTCAATTTGCTAAATAATGCTATAATAATCACATGGAGGTGCATACTTATGATGTTTGGTAGATTCACGGAAAGAGCACAGAAGGTGCTTGCTTTAGCACAAGAGGAAGCTGTCCGCTTAGGTCATAATAATATTGGTACAGAACATATTTTACTCGGTTTAATTCGCGAAAGCGAAGGAATCGCCGCAAAAGCACTTGTCGCTTTAAACCTTGGTTTAGAAAAAATTCAAGATGAAGTGGAATCGTTAATTGGCAGAGGCCAAGAACAACCGACGAACATTGCCTACACGCCGCGTGCGAAGAAGGTTATTGAGCTGTCAATGGACGAAGCGCGTAAATTGGGACATACGTATGTAGGAACAGAGCATATATTGCTTGGATTGATTCGTGAAGGTGAAGGTGTTGCGGCGAGAGTGCTTAATAATCTCGGCGTCTCTCTCAATAAAGCGCGTCAACAGGTATTGCAGCTATTGGGAAGCAGTGAAGTGGTTTCTTCACATCATGGAAGCCCGGCAAATGCAAATACGCCTACCTTGGATGGATTGGCACGTGATTTGACCGCTTATGCTAAAGAAGGACATTTGGATCCGGTGATTGGCCGCAGTAAAGAGATCGAACGCGTTATCCAAGTGCTAAGTCGGAGAACGAAAAACAACCCTGTCTTGATTGGGGAGCCCGGTGTAGGTAAAACGGCTGTAGCAGAGGGTCTTGCCCAAAAAATTATCAATAATGAAATTCCTGAAACCTTGCGTGATAAAAGAGTTATGACACTTGATATGGGCTCCGTTGTTGCGGGTACAAAATATCGTGGTGAGTTTGAAGATCGCCTCAAGAAAATCATGGATG
Organism: Bacilli bacterium; assembly: GCA_028287395.1. Lineage (GTDB taxonomy): Bacteria > Bacillota > Bacilli > Paenibacillales > NBRC-103111 > Paenibacillus_AC. The sequence continues at coordinate 31,321 of JAQBPR010000202.1, read as the reverse complement.
AAATTCGTACCGCGGGCAATATTATTTTGTTTATTGATGAATTACACACCTTAATTGGTGCAGGAGGCGCGGAAGGCGCGATCGATGCTTCTAATATCTTGAAGCCTGCTCTTGCCAGAGGTGAGCTGCAATGTATTGGAGCAACAACTTTAGATGAATATCGCAAATATATTGAAAAAGATGCTGCTTTAGAAAGACGTTTTCAACCTATTCAGGTTGATGAGCCGACAAAGGAAGAAGCTGTTCAGATCTTGTTTGGGCTGCGTGATCGCTATGAAGCACATCACCGTGTCAAAATAACGGATGAAGCGATCTACCAAGCTGTGAAGCTGTCTGATCGTTATATTACGGATCGTTTTTTACCGGATAAAGCGATCGATTTGATCGATGAAGCAGGATCTAAGGTAAGGCTTCGTTCTTATACCGTTCCACCTTCCTTAAAGCAAATGGAAAACAAATTAGAAGATGTTCGCAAGGAAAAGGATTCTGCGGTACAAAGCCAAGAATTCGAAAAAGCGGCATCTCTGCGTGATAAAGAACAAAAGCTTCGGGAAGAGTTAGATGTAACGAAGAATGAATGGAAAGAAAAGCAAGGCAGAACGGATTCGGAAGTAACTCCAGAAGATATTGCACAAATCGTCGCGAGCTGGACAGGGATACCTGTAAGTCAACTGGCTGAAGAGGAAACAGAACGCTTGCTGAAGATGGAATCCATTCTCCATGAAAGAGTGATTGGTCAGGATGAAGCTGTCAAAGCCGTCAGCCGTGCAATCCGTCGTGCTCGTGCAGGTCTGAAGGATCCGAAGCGTCCAATGGGTTCATTTATTTTCTTAGGACCTACGGGTGTTGGGAAAACAGAGCTAGCTAGAGCTTTAGCCGGATCGATGTTTGGCGATGAAAATGCCGTTATTCGCATTGATATGTCAGAGTATATGGAGAAGCATTCTACTTCACGTTTAGTGGGAGCGCCTCCAGGATATGTCGGGTATGAAGAAGGCGGACAGTTAACGGAGAAGGTTCGTCGTAAACCATATTCAGTTGTCTTGTTGGATGAAATTGAGAAGGCGCATCCAGAAGTATTCAATATATTGCTTCAAGTATTAGAAGACGGGCGTCTAACTGATTCTAAAGGACGCACGGTTGATTTCCGGAATACTTTGATTATTATGACATCTAACGTAGGCGCCGAAATGATTCGAAAAAATTCTTCATTAGGCTTTACTGCTGCTAATGATGCCGGTAAAGATTACACGAATATGAAGGATAAAGTGATCGCGGAGTTGAAGAAAAGCTTCCGTCCTGAATTTTTAAATCGGATTGATGAATCGATTGTATTCCATTCCTTGGACGAAGAACATATCCTTCGCATCGTGACCTTAATGGCTGAAGATTTGCGCCTTCGTCTGAAGGAGCAAGAGATAGACTTTGTTTTGAGTGATGAAGCAAAGCAATTCTTGGCTAAGGCCGGCTTTGATCCGACTTATGGAGCTCGTCCACTGCGAAGAGCAATTCAAAAGCACATTGAGGATCATCTCTCTGAAGAATTACTAAAAGGAACGATCTCTAAAGGTGATTCTTTAACCTTTGAAGTGAAAGATGGCGAGCTGATCGTCCTAAACAATCAAGAAGAAGTATCCGCTAAGAAATAGTTATTTCAATAATCCCCGTATCACTTTTATAAGTGGTACGGGTTTTTTATACCCTTAGGGGTGTTCACGCTTTTAACAAAGTGGTAAACTTTGATTATAATAGGTTGATTTGGGAGAACAAGCAATGGCTAACTTGAAGTTAAAGACTGTTTATAAATGTACAAATTGTCATAATGAGTCCCTCAAATGGCAGGGAAAATGTGATGTCTGTCAGCAATGGAATACACTTGAGGAAACCATGATTGGCGGAACAAGTAGTTCAAGAAAGAGTAAAAACAAAACCATAACACCCAAAAGGTTGTCCGAGGTATTATCGAGTAATAGCGATCGAATCGTAACAAGCATAAGTGAATTTAACAGGGTTATGGGCGGCGGAATTGTTAAAGATTCCATAACCATTATCACTGCCAAACCAGGAGCGGGTAAATCGACTTTACTGCTGCAGGTCTCTCAAGATATTGCGCTAAAAGGATATAAAGTTCTGTATGCGTCAGGCGAAGAAAGCGACAGTCAAATTAAAAATAGAGCCGAGCGGATCCTCGATCAAATCGATAAAAACATCTGGGTATACTCTGATACGAGTATGAATAATGTACTGACCTCCATTGAGGAAATTGATCCTGATTTGATCATTATAGACAGCATCCAAACCTTTGTTTTAGAGGAATTTAGCTCCCGACCAGGATCTCCAACCCAAACTATGGAATGTGCTAATGAGCTGCAAAGATTAGCGAAAAATGATAAAAGACCGAGAGCTGTAATTATGGTAGGGCAAATGACCAAAGATGATGAAATTGCCGGGTTAAGGGCGTTGGAGCATTTAGTGGATACCGTATTGATCATCGATGGAGAGAACGGGGAAGAACTCAAGGGTTTAACTTCAAGTAAAAATCGCTATGGAAGTACAGGAGAAATTGGTTTTTTTGCGATGACGGAACATGGCATGACATCTATCGAGAATCCTTCCGAATTCTTTATGACTAAACGCGAAGATTCGAATCTTGTTTCAGGAAGTGCGCTAACTGTTGTAAAGGAAGGCTCGCGACCGATTATTTTAGAAGTAGAAAGCTTGGTTTCGAACTCCTTTACACCTTATCCTTCTAGAATCGGCGAGTGTATGCGAAGAGATCAATTAAATACTTTATTGTCGGTCCTTGAGCAGAGGGGCGGGATTGAACTATTTAACAAAAATGTAGTTGTCAAAACTACGGGTGGTCTTAAGCTCAAGGAACAGTCTGTAAATTTAGCGGTCATAATGAGTATCGTTTCTTCTGTTAAAAATAAGGGAATTCCTAATGATACGGTCTTTATTGCAGACTTGGGTCTTACCGGAGAGTTAAAAAGGGTTCCCTCACTCGATTCGAGGATACGGGAACTAGATAGAATGGGCTTTAGAAAGGTATATGTTGCAAAAAATGCAGTCAAAAAAGATGCTGATTTAAAACATATTAAAGTAATTTCTTTGAATACGCTGAATGAAGTGATCCGAGATGTTTTTGGCGCGTTGCAATCTTAAATAAATAAGACAGGGGGTCGGCAGGATGGTTAAAGAGGACGGAAACAAAGATGTATTGATCGAATTGCTGCAGTTGGTTGCACCGGGTACGTTCTTTCGCGATGGTTTAGAAAATGTGCTCCGAGCCAAAACAGGGGCGTTGATCGTTGTGGGCTATAATCCGGAAGTGATGGAAATCGTCGATGGAGGTTTCTCGATTAATTGTGAATTCTCTGCGAATTATTTATATGAATTGGCTAAAATGGATGGGGCTATTATTCTCAGTGAAGATATTAAACGTATTCTCTATGCCAATACGCAGCTAATCCCTGATTCGGCGATAGCATCCACGGAAACGGGGATCCGTCATCGAACCGCTGAGCGGGTTGCCAAACAAACGGGTAATTTAGTTATTTCCATTTCACAAAGAAGAAATATTATTACCTTATATCAAGGTAATTTAAGATATACTTTAAAGGATTTGGCGGACATCCTAACCAAAGCAAATCAAGCCATTCAAACGTTGGAAAAATATAAAGCGGTGCTCGATCAGGCATTGACCAATTTGAGTGCAGCAGAATTTGAGGAATTGGTAACGCTTCATGATGTAGCCGGTGCACTGCAGCGTATAGAAATGGTCTTAAGGATTAAAACAGAGCTCAAACGTTATATTATTGAGTTGGGTGTGGAGGGTCGCTTAATCAGCATGCAGTTGGATGAGCTTGTGGCAAAAACGGATAACGAATCTGTGCTTTTGATAAAGGATTATTGCCGGGAGCCAAATGAGGATAAGATTAAAGAAATGAAGACTGCAATGAAGCGGCTCAGTGCAGAGGAAATGCTGGATCATCAACATATCGTCCGCTTATTAGGGTACGCACCCTCCATTACCATTTTGGAGGAAACCATCTCGCCTAGAGGCTTTCGAATACTAAATAAAATACCTAGACTTCCTTCCATTATTATCGCTAATATGGTTGAAAATTTCTCGTATTTACCCCGTATTCATTCGGCTACAATAGAGGAATTAGATAAGGTTGATGGCATTGGTGAAGTTCGAGCGCGAGCGATTAAAGAGGGTCTAAAGCGGATTAAGGAACAAATGTTCATTGACAGACATATTTAATTTATATATAATTTAACGATTAGTGTTCAGTACAACAAAGGTGGTTGAAGTATGATTAGAAAATCCGTTCCCAATATGTTTACGATTGGTAATCTTTTTTTGGGAATTTTATCGATGATATTGGTTTACAATAAACATCCAGAATTGGCAGCCATTTTTGTCATTGTCGCGATGTTAATGGATGGTTTGGATGGTCGTGTGGCTAGAGCTTTGAATGCACAAAGTGAATTCGGCAAGGAATTGGATTCTTTATCTGATGTCATTTCATTTGGCTTAGCGCCTGCTTTTATAATGTATGTTGTCGCTTTTAGCGATGCTTCGGTGGTAAATGAACCAATAGCTTGGATTATTACATCGATTTTCCCCATTTGCGGGGCCATGCGTTTGGCACGATTTAATGTCGTGGCAGGCACACCGGGTTATTTTATTGGGTTACCTATTCCAGCCGCCGGTGGCTTCCTCTGTACTTTAGCTTTATTTGCAAATGAATTAAGTCCTTATATTTTATTGGTTGCAACTTTATTGCTTTCTTACTTAATGGTCAGCAGAGTGAAATACCCTAATTTTAAAAAAGTGGGCATTCCCAAAAATGCTATTTGGATCACACCGATCATTGTCGTAGTCGCAGTTTTATTAGCCATTGAATTTCCAGGCATTTTGACGAAAATGATCTTTATTCCACTACTCCTATATGCGCTCTATGGCTTAAAAAAAAACGTTGATCGCTTGTTCCGCCCACTAAAAAGAAACCGTCGAAATAAAGAAGAGCAATCACGTACAGAATGGCCTATGTAATTTTAAAGAATCTTATAACTTCATAAAACCCAAATAAAAAGCATTTATTTTCTGGTCATAGAAAATAGATGCTTTTTTTTATTTTTGGCTAAACATTTTACGGGTTAGGACAGACACGTTTAGCAACCCTGGAATATGTTCATAATTATAAAGAAACTGTACAAGGAGGTGGAGCAATGATTAAAAAGTGGATGCAATTTTTTAGTGCTTTATTAGGAGGGATCGTTGGTTTTCAATGGAGTGATTTGATTGGATCAAAACAGTTTAACGGACAGCAATATTGGATGATGGGACTGGGCGCGGTACTGTTCTTCTTGGCAGTAACATGGATTGAATATTTAGGAGCAAGACTCATTCGAAAAGGGGAAGAACAGGTAGCGAGAGTTCCCATATCCGATCTTATCGCTGCAACAGCGGGACTTATCCTTGGGTTATTTGTCTCCGTTTTATTGTTTCCAATGCTAGGGAAGCTTAATTTTGGTGGCAATGTTTTACCAGTGCTTGTGACGATTATATTGGGAAGTGCAGGTGTACGACTGGGTTATTCACGGAGAGAGGATTTAACCTCATTTTTCGCGTTGTTCCGTGGTAAAAACGATGGAAACGAAAAACCGTTTTACGAAGAGCATAAAATTTTGGATACGAGCGTCATTATTGACGGCAGAATTGCTGATATTTGTAAAACCGGGTTTATTGAAGGGACGTTGGTTATTCCGGAATTCGTATTGGAGGAGCTTCAGCATATAGCAGATTCTTCGGACCTGCTTAAACGAAATCGTGGCCGACGCGGGCTGGATATTCTGAACAAAATTCAAAAAGAATTGGAAGTAAAGGTGCTTATTTACGAAGGTGACTTTGAAGAAATTAATGAAGTCGACAGTAAATTGGTTCGACTGGCTAAAGTGCTGCATGGGAAAGTGATCACGAATGACTTTAATTTAAATAAAGTATGTGAGCTTCAAGGTGTTTCCGTGTTGAACATTAATGATTTAGCTAATGCGGTTAAGCCCGTTGTTTTGCCGGGTGAGGAAATTCTTGTACAGGTGATTAAAGACGGGAAGGAACATGGGCAGGGAGTGGCTTACCTGGATGATGGCACGATGATTGTCGTCGAAGGTGGTCGTGAATTCATTGGCGCAACCATGGAAGTCATGGTAACCAGTGTATTACAAACCTCTGCAGGACGGATGATTTTCGCCAAACCGAAATTGTTGGAAAAAGCGCAATAAAACGATTAATATAAGAAGCAGTATATAATCGTTTATTGGGCAGGGGAATCGGGATGGAGCAACTCGGTGTTGTAATCGTTGCAGCAGGTAAAGGTACACGGATGGGGACAGAAGAAAGCAAGCAATATTTGTTGCTGGACAATAAACCGATTCTGGTACATACATTAGAAGTTTTTCATAGCATGCCAGAGATTAGTCATATTATCTTGGTCGTAGAAGAAGGTGACGAACAACGGTGTGAGCAATATAAGCAGCAATACGGATTCGCTAAAATAAGTGACATCGTTTCTGGTGGCAAGGAACGGCAATCCTCGGTTTTAAAAGGCCTCCGTAGTTTGTCTGACCAAGTCGTTTGGGTTTTAGTCCATGATGGAGTCCGCCCTTTTATTACTGCGAAGGATATTGTTGCGTGTTGGCGTCAAGCGCAAGATGACGGGGCTGCTGTGCTAGCTGTTCCAGTTAAAGATACCATTAAGGTAGTGAATGCATTAGGACATATTGAATCAACACCGGACCGACGAAGCTTGTGGGCGATACAGACCCCGCAGGCTTTTCGGCTTGACCATTTGATCTATGCGCATGAACAGGCTCTTAAAGATGACTTTACGGGCACAGATGATGCCATGCTGCTCGAAAGATTAGGGGAAAAGGTAGCTGTAGTTGAAGGAAGCTATACAAACATTAAAATTACGACACCAGAAGATTTGGCGTGGGCCGAATATAGTATTCATTTGAATAAGGGAGAGAATAAATCATGATTCGAGTAGGACAAGGGTTTGATGTGCATCAGCTGGTAGTTGGACGCAAATGTATCATTGGTGGAGTGGACATCCCTTTTGAAAAAGGTCTGCTGGGCCATTCTGATGCCGATGTATTGCTGCATACGATCAGCGACGCAATTCTGGGTGCGCTTGCATTGGGTGATATTGGCAAGCATTTTCCCGATACGGATCCGCAGTTTAAAGATGCAGATAGCTTACAGCTGCTTTGTCATATATGGGATTTAGTCAAAGCAAAAGGCTATGGTCTCGGTAATTTAGATGCAACGATTATCGCCCAGCGACCCAAAATGGCGCCTTATATTCCGCAAATGGTCCAAGTGATTGCGACAGCGTTGGGTGCAGAACCGTCCCAAGTTAACATTAAAGCAACGACAACGGAGCAGCTTGGGTTTACGGGTCGAGGTGAAGGGATCGCAGCGCAAGCGGTTGTTTGCCTATTGAAAAATGTGCTATGATAGCATGAAATGTTTACAGAACACAGGATTGAAAGGGGTTTAGACAGATGGACGGACAAGTTCGTGTTCGTTATGCGCCAAGTCCGACAGGTCATTTACATATCGGCGGCGCAAGAACTGCGCTATTTAATTATTTATATGCGCGAAGCAAGCAAGGAAAATTCATTATTCGTTTTGAAGATACGGATCAGACGCGGCATGTTGAAACGGGAGTAGACAATCAACTGAGCGGATTAAAATGGCTCGGCATCGATTGGGATGAAAGTGTCGACATTGGCGGGGAGTATGGTCCCTATTCACAGTTGAAAAGACTCCCGCTTTACCAGCCCTTTATCGATCAGCTCGTTGAAAATAAGCAAGCATATCGCTGTTATTGCTCAGAGGAAGAACTCGCACAGGAACGCACGGAACAAGAAGCTGAAGGCGAAATGCTCAGCTATTCCGGGAAATGTCGTCATTTAACGGCTCAGCAAATCGTACAGTACGAAAATGAAGGACGGAAACCAACGTTGCGTTTTCGCGTTCCAACGAATGAAACGATTGTTATTGAAGACCAAGTGCGCGGGCATGTAGAGTTTGCATCTAATGATATAGGTGATTTTATTATTTTACGTCCCGACGGGATACCCATGTACAATTTTGCCGTTGTGCTTGACGATCATTTAATGAAGATAACGCATGTCATTCGTGCTGAAGAGCATTTATCCAATACGCCTAGACAATTACTTATCTATCAAGCTCTTGGCGTGCAGCCGCCGCAATTCGCCCATTTATCGCTTATTTTGAATCCGGATCGTAAAAAAATGAGTAAACGAGACGAATCGATTGTGCAATTTGTTGAACAATACAAGGATATGGGTTACCTGCCAGAAGCGGTGCTGAATTTTATCACATTGCTGGGCTGGTCTCCCAAAGGCGAAGAGGAAATTTTCAGTAAGCAGGATATTATAGATCAATTCTCGTTGGATCGAATTTCGAAAAGTCCGGCTGTATTCGATATGGACAAATTGAATTGGATGAATAACCTATATTTAAAAAAGACAGAAAGCGCGCGCGTTGTTGAACTAGCTATTCCCCATTTGCAAAAAGCAGGTAAAATTCCACAACATGTTACCGAAACCGAGTTGGAGTGGGTATCGGCACTTGTTCAATTGTATCAAGATCAGCTCCCTTTTGTTGCGGAGATTGTTTCATTGTCACAGTTGTTTTTCACAGACGAAATTGTTTATGACGACGAAGCTAGAGCGGTTTTAGCTGAAGAGCATGCCCCTATTGTCTTGGCAAGCTTTCTCCAGCAAGTAGAGCTAGCGGATTCTTTTAATGCGGAACAGATGAAGGTTTTGTTGAAGCAAGTTCAAACGGAAACAGGCTTTAAAGGCAAGCCCTTGTTTATGTCTATCCGTGTTGCGTTGACAGGACAAATGCATGGACCCGATCTAAATGCATCCTTATTTTTGTTGGGTAGAACAAAAGTTATTGCCCGTTTGCAAAGCTTATTGTCATAACTCAACTATTTAGGTATACTTGTATTTAAAATCTAATATAATTTAATGCGATGATCAGACAAGTACAATCAAGAAGGGTTTTCCAGAGAGGATATTGGAGCGGCATTTCGCGGCTCTGCTGAGAAATATCCATTCCCCTTGCGTGGAAATGCATCTGTGAGCAGTGAAATTAATTCCATTATGAATTGACTTTTCACCGGGCTGTCCCCGATATGAACTTACAAGAGACTTCCCTTCTTTAGGGCGTCCAAGCAGAGTGGAACCGCGTATATAACGCCTCTGCAGCATAATGCTGCGGGGGCTTTTTTTATTTTTAAGCATAAAGGGGAATGAAGATGTTTGCCAGGATCCGTTCGGATATTCAAACTGTATTTGATAATGACCCAGCGGCGCGAGGAACATTTGAAGTCATCTTCACTTATTCGGGACTCCATGCGATTTGGGCCCATCGTATCGCACATTGGTTTTATCGCAAACACATGTATACAATAGCGCGAATGATCTCGCAGTTTAGCCGCTTTATGACGGGCATTGAGATCCATCCGGGAGCGCAAATCGGGCAACGATTTTTTATTGATCATGGGATGGGTATCGTCATAGGCGAAACGTGCGAAATTGGTGATGATGTCCTGATGTATCATGCGGTCACGCTTGGCGGAACAGGTAAGGAAAAAGGAAAAAGACACCCAACAATCGGCAATAACGTGGTTATTTCTGCGGGAGCGAAAGTGGTGGGTTCTTTTACCGTTGGCGATAATTCACGTATTGGCGCGAATTCGGTCGTACTTAGTGAAGTTCCGGCGAACTCAACCGTAGTCGGTATTCCCGGTAAAATCGTTAAGCGTAACGGTGTACGAATTGATCGCTTAGATCATAGCAACAACATTGATCCGTTAATGGACTTATTTCGGCAAATGCAAAAGCAAATTGATGAACTCAAGGAACAACTGGAACAACAAGGGGAAAAACAAGTGCAGCCAAAAATAGAGCACGGAGGAAAATCCTAGGATGACATTGAAAATATACAACACGCTAACAAGACAAAAAGAGACCTTTCACTCCATTGAGCCGGGAAAGGTTAAAATGTACGTATGCGGTCCTACGGTTTACGACTATATTCATATCGGTAATGCGCGACCGTTGATCTTTTTTGATTTAGTGAGAAGATATTTAACGGCAAGCGGTTATGAAGTGAATTATATTGTGAACATTACAGATGTGGAAGATAAAATGATCCGTAAAGCGGAGCAGTTGGGTACGGATGTTCCAGCCATCGCAGACCAATTTATTGCCGCGTTTCTTGAAGATTCGCGAGCACTGGGCATACAGGAAACAACACATCCGCGCGTTACCGATAATATTGCCGAAATTATTGCTTTTATCGAAGGTTTGATTGCAAAAGACTATGCGTATGAAAGTGGCGGCGATGTTTATTTTTACACGGATAAGTTTACTGAATATGGTAAGCTGTCCAAGCAAAATTTAGAAGAGCTTCAGTTTGGCATTCGGGTGGAAATTGATGAGCGCAAGAGAAATCCGCATGATTTTGTATTATGGAAAAAGGCGAAGGCTGGAGAAATCCATTGGTCAAGCCCTTGGGGAGAGGGAAGACCCGGCTGGCATATTGAATGCTCCGCTATGGTGCGCAAATATCTTGGAGATACCATTGATATCCATGGGGGCGGGCAGGATTTGCAGTTTCCGCATCATGAATGTGAGGTAGCCCAGTCTGAGTCGTTAACGGGTCAGCCGATGGCTCATTATTGGATGCATAATGGCTATATCAACATTAATAATGAAAAGATGTCCAAATCATTAGGCAATGGTTTCAATGTAAGGGAAATGTTAAACAAAGTAGGCTCCGAGGTCATTCGCTTTTTTATGCTGTCGGCGCATTACCGTAACCCGCTTAATTATAGTGATGATGTTGTTCAACAGGCGAAGAACAGCTTGGAACGCTTAAACAACTGTCTAGCAAACGTCAAACACCGTTTACAAATCACGAACGAACAAGCAGGTTCTGCTTCCGATGAAGTCGTGCAGACCATCTCTGCAATTGGGGATAGATTCAAACAAAAGATGGATGATGATTTTAATACCGCCGATGCTGTGACGGCCATGTTTGACTTGGCAAATGAAGCAAATCGCTATTTGCAGCAAGAAAGGGTAGAACAGCGTATTTTAAAGCTCATTCTTGAACAATTTGCCTCCATGAATGAGATATTGGGTATACTACAAGAAACACAATCGGAGCTGTTGGATGAAGAAATTGAAAGCTTAATCGAACAGCGTATTGAAGCGAGAACAACAAAAAATTGGGCGAAAGCGGATGAAATTCGTAACCTTCTCATTGACAAAGGGATTATTCTCGAGGATACATCGCAAGGCATTCGTTGGCGACGGAAGTGAGTGAATAATATGGATTGGAGCTTATTTTCATTTCCCCCGTCGAAAGAAGCAAAGCATTTGAACCCGCTCGTTCTCGCTTATATAGGGGATGCGATTTACGAAGTATTTATTAGACAATATTTGATATCGATGACCAATCATCGTCCTCATCATTTACACAAGCAGGCAACGCAATACGTTTCGGCCAAAGCGCAAGCCAAAGCTTTAACTGATTGGATGCCGCTTTTAACAGCGGAGGAAGTGGATATTGTCAAAAGAGGCCGCAATGCCAAGTCGGGCAGCGCACCCAAAAATGGTGATATATTGGATTACCGCCATAGCACTGCCTTTGAATGTTTAATTGGTTATTTATATTATAAAGAACAGTTTGAAAGATTAAATGATTTAATGATGATGACGGTTGTGGGAGGAAAATAGAGCATGGAAGATGAATATATCGGAGGTAAGCATCCGATTCTTGAAGCGATGCGTGCTGGGCGGACGATCAACAAAATATGGATCGCAGACAATGCGCAGAAGCATTATTCACTGCCGATTATCGCCGAAGCCAAGGCATTAGGTATCCTTGTTCAAACCGCGGACAGACGCAAAATCGATCAGATGGTCGAAGGGGTTCAGACGCAAGGTGTCGCTGCACAAGTCGCAGCGTACGATTATGTCGAAGTGGACGATATTTTACAACGGGCGCGGGAAAAAGAGCAGGAGCCCTTTATTCTAATTTTAGATGAAATCGAGGATCCGCATAATTTGGGCTCGATTTTACGTTCAGCAGATTGTACCGGTGTTCACGGGGTCATTATTCCGAAACGGCGGTCTGTAGGTTTAACGGCGACGGTTGCCAAAACTTCTGCCGGTGCAATTGAATATGTGCCTGTCGCCAAAGTGACGAACATTGCGCAAACCATCGATTTGCTAAAAGAAAAAGGCGTGTGGATTGCCGGAGCCGATGGAGATGCGAAACAGAACGTGTACCAAGCAGACTTAAACATGCCGCTTGCTATTGTTATTGGAAATGAAGGCAATGGGATTGGACGTTTAATAAAAGAAAAATGTGATTTTCTAGTTAAGCTGCCGATGGCAGGTCAAATCAATTCTTTAAACGCTTCAGTAGCAGCTTCCGTACTCATGTACGAAGTGGTTCGGCAACGGAATATTAAAAAATAATGAGTGTGGCATATGGATGAGTACCTAGTTGTCGACGGATATAACATTATTGGTTCATGGCCGCATTTGGTCAAATTAAAGGACATCCATTTAGAAGAAGCGAGGGATCAATTGATTCATACGCTAGCCGATTATCAAGCTTATTCCGGTATACATGTTTGTGTTGTGTTTGATGCTTACCATGTTCCTGGACTGGGTGGCAAATATGAACAAAGTAAACTGCGGATCGTCTATACCAAAGAAAAGGAAACCGCAGATGAGCTCATTGAACGCTTGGTTTCTGAAATGATTGGAAGAAGAAAGCAAGTTTATGTGGCTACTTCGGACATGACCGAACAGAATGTGATCTTTGGAAAAGGCGCTTTGCGACTCTCTGCTAGAGAGCTGCTGATTAAAGTGCGTGAGAATGATAAAGAATTACGTAAGCGAATAAATGAGAATTCACAGCCGAAACGTAATCCATTCGACAGCAACATGTCAAATGAACTCAAACAATTGTTTGAGAAATGGCGAAGAGGACGTTGACCATTATTTCCAGCTAGTTGACGATAATTGACGGCATCATGTATACTAAATTTATCTTTGTTCATACAGGAAGTAGCCTTACAGGCGGGGCCGGAGGGATTTAGGTGAGTGTCTACCTCAATAATCTGACAATTGGCGAATTTGAGCTCCATAGCGACGAGGTAAATGTTGGAGCGGTCCACGATGGCAACAGCGATGCATTAGAATATTTAATTAATAAATATCGAAATTTTGTTCGCGCCAAAGCGCGTTCTTATTTCCTTATCGGTGCGGATCGTGAAGATATTGTTCAAGAGGGTATGATAGGTTTATATAAGGCAATCCGTGATTTTCGCGGCGACAAACTCGCTTCATTTAAAGCATTTGCCGAACTTTGCATTACGCGTCAGATTATTACAGCTATCAAAACGGCTACAAGGCAAAAGCATATTCCGCTTAATTCCTACGTTTCATTGGACAAGCCCATTTATGATGAAGATTCCGATCGTACCCTTTTGGATGTCATTTGCGGCACCAAGGTAACGGATCCTGAGGAATTGGTGATCAATCAAGAGGAATTTAGCGGTCTCGAAGATAAAATGGGTGAAATTTTAAGTGAACTAGAACGCAGGGTATTAATGCATTATTTAGATGGACGATCATATCAAGAAATAGCAGTCGATTTGGATCGTCATGTTAAATCGATTGATAATGCACTGCAGCGAGTTAAACGTAAGTTAGAGCGATATTTGGAAGTAAGAGACTTGTTATAATATCCCGCCACTCAGCGGGATATTTTTAATGGATGGATGTTTAATTATCTGAGCAGAGTTAATAATGATAACGGTTCTTTGTATTGACATGCAATAGACGTTGTGATAAAGTGTCTTAGGTAACTCTAAATTGTCTGCTCAATTCCTTTGAAGACAAGTCAGGGTTCTTTAATTTCAAAGGTTTACTTGGGGGGTGTGACTATGCGGGTTATCATTACATTAGCATGTTTAAATTGTAAACAAAGAAACTATACGTCCAATAAAAATAAGCGAAACAATCCAGACCGCATGGAGAAGAAGAAATATTGCAAGTTTTGCAATGAACATTCAATTCATCGCGAAACTAGGTAGTTTGTGGAGGTGTAGAGGTGGCATTTTTAGGTAAATTGAGACAAAGCTTCGGTACGACATTTTCTTTTTTTGGTGACAGCTGGTCTGAATTAAAAAAGGTAAAGTGGCCGCATCGCAAAGAATTAACGAGTTATACCATTGTGGTTGTTTGTACAGTTTTATTTGTAACAATCTATTTTGCCATACTTGACCTTGGAATTTCCGAGTTAGTCAGGCTTGTCTCCAAACCATAAGTGGAAACTAAGGGAGATTAACAATGGAAATGGAAAAAAGATGGTATGTTGTTCATACCTATTCAGGGTATGAAAACAAAGTCAAAGCCAATTTAGAAAAACGTGTTGAATCCATGAATATGCTGGACAAAATATTTCGTGTTCTTGTTCCAATGGAAGAAGAATTGGTAAACAAAGACGGTAAGAAAAAAATCGTCATGCGTAAAGTTTATCCGGGATATGTCCTTGTAGAAATGGTTCAAACCGATGACTCTTGGTATGTCGTGCGTAATACACCGGGTGTAACTGGATTTGTGGGCTCAACTGGCTCAGGATCCAAACCAACCGCACTATTACCGGAAGAAGTTGAGTCCATTCTCAAACATATGGGTATGGAAGAGCCGAAGCCGAAGATAGACTTTGAACTCAAGGAATCTGTCCGTGTCAAAGAAGGCGCATTTGCTAACTTTGTCGGTTCAGTGGAAGAAATTCTCGTAGACAAGAGTAAGTTAAGAGTTCTTGTCAACATGTTTGGAAGAGAAACCCCGCTAGAGTTAGATTTTACTCAAGTGGAAAAGTTATAAGCAAAGCGTTTAAAAGGTTTCTGAAGGTGGGAGGGGTATATCCCCGTTAGACCACACTACTTGCAAGGAGGTGTCTCGCATGGCAAAAAAGGTTATTAAAATGGTAAAATTGCAGGTTAATGCAGGTAAAGCGAATCCAGCTCCACCGATCGGTCCAGCATTGGGTCAAGCAGGCGTGAACATTATGGCGTTCTGTAAGGAATTTAATGCGCGTACTGCAGATCAAGCAGGTTTGATTATACCGGTTGAAATCACGGTTTTTGAAGATCGTTCCTTTACATTCATTTGTAAAACTCCGCCGGCAGCAGTATTGCTTCGCGTTGTTGCAGGAATTGCAAAAGGTTCAGGAGAACCAAACAAGAAAAAAGTTGCTACAGTTAAACGTGATAAAGTACGTGAAATCGCTGAGCAAAAAATGCCCGATCTTAACGCTGCATCTGTAGAAGCTGCAATGCGCATGGTTGAAGGTACAGCCCGCAGCATGGGAATTACAATAGTAGACTAACCCGCAATGACAGTGGGAGGATATTCCGTTAAAACCACGAAGGAGGAAAAAGTATGCCGAAACATGGTAAAAAATATGCAGAAGCTGTGAAATTGGTAGATCAAGAAGCTTTTTATGAGCCATTGGATGCCGTTACATTAGTAAAAAAAGCATCTACAGCGAAATTTGATGAAACTGTAGAAGTTGCTGTTCGCTTGGGTGTTGATTCCAAGAAGCAGGATCAAGCCGTTCGCGGAGTGGTTGTATTACCACATGGTACAGGGAAAACTAAACGCGTTTTAGTTTTTGCTAAAGGCGAAAAAGTAAAAGAAGCAGAAGCTGCTGGTGCAGATTTTGTCGGTGATCAAGAATTGATTAATAAAATTCAACAAGGTTGGTCTGATTTTGATGTTTGCGTAGCTACACCTGATATGATGAGCGAGGTTGGTAAACTGGGTCGTATTCTCGGGGGTAAGGGTTTAATGCCGAATCCGAAAGCGGGTACAGTTACATTTGACGTAGCAAAGGCTATTCAGGAAATTAAGGCGGGTAAAATTGAATACCGTCTTGATAAAGCAGGGCAAATTCATGCTCCAATCGGTAAGGTTTCTTTTGACGAAACGAAGCTGAATGAGAATTTACGTGCATTGATTGAAGCGTTGGTAAGATCCAAACCAGCTGCTGCAAAAGGCGTATTTTTGAAAAACGCGGCAATTTCTTCTACAATGGGACCGAGCGTAAGATTGAATTTAACGTCCTTTAGATAATAAGCATTGACTTCGATTGTGAATCATGCTAATCTAAACAAGGTTTTTAAATTGAATATGCTACCGTAGACAGCAGGTGCTCTTAGAGCTTAATGTCCTGCCGAGGTTTGTGATATAGGTTCGGATTTCTTTATGGAAATATCGGAATGATCATGCCTTCGTATATGTCTACGAAGGCTTTTCTATATGTACAAACAGGAGGTGTAAAGATGAGTAATACAAAAATTCGTGAAGAAAAGTCTTTGCTTGTTTCTGAAGTAACGACCAGATTCCGTGATAGCTCTTGCTCGATTATTGCAGATTACCGTGGATTAAATTCCTCTCAAGTGACGCAATTACGTAAAACGCTTCGCGAAGCGGGAATCGAATTTCAGGTTATCAAGAATACCTTGGCGAGACGCGCGACTGCGGAAGCCAAATTAACAGAATTGGATGCTTACTTGACAGGTCCAACGGCAATTGCGTTTAGTAAGGGCGATGTTGTTGCTCCTGCCAAAATTTTATCTGACTTCGCCAAGAAGAATGATAAACTGCAAGTAAAAGCAGGTGTTGTTGAAGGTAAAGTGGTGGATAGCGCCCAAATCAAAGCATTGGCAGAATTGCCATCCAGAGACGGTTTACTTTCTATGTTGCTTAGCGTATTGCAAGCGCCGGTGCGTAACTTCGCACTTGCAGTTAAGGCAGTTGCTGAACAAAAGGCTTAAGGTTCGAATTTATATTTGTTATAAAAAATAATCTAATGATGATAATGGAGGTTTAACCATGAGTAACGCACAAATTTTAGAAGCGATTAAAGGTATGACAATTTTAGAGTTAAACGATTTGGTTAAAGCAATTGAAGAGGAATTTGGTGTTACTGCAGCAGCTCCGGTTGCAGCAGGTGGCGGTGCAGTAGCTGCTGTTGAAGTAGAAGAGCAATCAGAATTTGATGTAATTTTGACAAATGCTGGTCAATCCAAAATCAACGTAATTAAAGCAGTTCGCGAAATTACAGGCCTTGGCTTGAAAGAAGCGAAAGACTTGGTTGATGGCGCACCAAAAGCAGTAAAAGAAAAAGTTTCTAAAGAAGATGCAGAAGCTATCAAAGCTAAGCTTACTGAAGCTGGAGCTACTGTTGAAGTGAAATAGTTCCAAAGTACAACCCCTTGAGGCATTAGGAATGACGGACAAAAGCAATTTTGTCTCTCTCCTGTACTTCAAGGGGTTGTTTTTTTACATTAAAAGCAATCGGGAGGGTAGAGCATTGACGGACCATTATTATTCGGCAAAGCCAACGGCAACGCATGAATTAAACGAACTGCAAGCTACACTAAGGGGTAAGGATTTTACTTTCATTACGGATGCAGGCGTTTTTTCTAAGAAGGCCATCGACTTCGGTAGTCAATTGTTAATTCAATCGATGGACATTGCTCGAGATCATCGGGTTCTGGACGTGGGCTGTGGTTACGGACCCATCGGATTAAGCGCGGCATCATTAGCCGACCTTGGGACTGTAACGATGTTAGACATTAACGAACGCGCCATTCAGTTGAGTCAAGATAATGCCAATCGTAATGGTTTGGCCAATGTGAATATTATCCAAAGCGATTTATTGGACAAAGTAAAAGGTCAATATTTTGATCGAATCCTCACAAACCCACCCATTCGCGCTGGCAAAGATATAGTACATCGAATTTTTGCAGAAGCTTATTCTGCGTTGGTCTCACGAGGGCAGCTATGGATCGTGATTCAGAAAAAGCAAGGAGCGCCTTCTGCTTTTACAAAGCTGCAAGAGATTTTTGGTGATGTTCAAGAAGTAACCAAGGATAAAGGGTATCGGATATTTAAAGCAACAAAAATAGATTGACTTGATTTTTCCAATATGGTATAGTTATAAAATGTCAGTATTAAGATGGGATATATGTCTTTAGTTAGCTAAAATGTCAAGTCTTTTTTTCGAGAGGTCATGTATAAAATTTTAACGGGTCACGTATAATGTTAAAATTTTAGGCTAATCTACGGGGTAGAAGATTATGGTATTTTTTGCTTTCATTAAGCAAAATGTAAGTTTGAGTAGACTTGAGGGGTGGATTACAGTTGGCGGGACATCTTGTTCAATTTGGACGACGTAAACGCAGGAGTTATGCACGTATTCGCGAAGTGCTGGAAATTCCCAACTTGATTGAAATTCAACAAAAATCATATGAATGGTTTTTGGAAGAAGGATTGCGCGAGATGTTTCAGGATATATCTCCAATCCAAGACTTCACAGGGAACTTAGTTTTAGAATTCATCGATTATAACTTAGGCGAGCCAAAGTATACGGTGGATGATTCCAAAGAACGCGACGTTACTTATGCGGCGCCGCTGCGAGTAAAAGTTCGTTTGTTTAATAAAGAAACTGGTGAAGTCAAAGAACAAGAAGTATTTATGGGTGACTTCCCGATCATGACAGATACGGGTACATTTATTATTAATGGTGCGGAACGGGTTATCGTAAGTCAGTTAGTTCGATCCCCTAGTGTTTATTTTAGCACGAAAATTGATAAAAACGGTAAGAAAAATTACACAGCGACGGTTATTCCAAATCGTGGCGCATGGCTTGAATTGGAAACAGATGCGAAAGATATTATTTATGTAAGGATTGATCGCACACGTAAAATTCCTGTCACTGTTTTGCTGCGCGCGTTGGGCTTTGGCACGGACGCGGAAATTATTGAATTGCTTGGCGATGACGAGTATATTCGCAACACGCTGGATAAAGACAACACGGATTCTACCGACAAGGCTTTAATTGAAATCTATGAAAGATTGCGTCCGGGCGAACCACCTACTTTAGATAATGCAAGAAGTTTACTTGTCGCTCGCTTTTTCGACCCGAAACGTTATGATTTAGCAAATGTAGGTCGTTACAAAATCAATAAAAAGCTTCATATTAAAAACCGCTTATTTAACCAACGATTGGCTGAAACATTATTTGATCCGGAAACGGGTGAGATTATTGCCGAAGCAGGTCAAAATTTGGACCGCCGTCTTTTGGATGAGATTTTACCTCATTTGGAAAAAGGCGTTGGGTTTAAGCAATATAATGTTCATGGTGGAGTAACGGAAACAGATAAGATCCCGATGCAGATCATTGACGTATTTTCGCCTATAGAAGAAGGTAAAGTCGTTAAAGTGATAGCCAACGGGATTATCGATAAATCAGTGAAAAATATTACTCCTGCTGATATTATTTCTTCAATTAATTATTTTATTAATTTATTACATGGAATCGGCACTACGGATGATATCGATCATTTGGGTAACCGTCGACTTCGCTCCGTTGGAGAATTGTTGCAAAATCAATTCCGTATCGGTTTATCACGGATGGAACGCGTTGTTCGTGAGCGTATGTCCATTCAAGATGCGAATGTCATTACGCCGCAAGCGTTAATTAACATACGACCTGTTATTGCTTCTATTAAAGAGTTCTTCGGAAGCTCACAATTATCGCAATTTATGGATCAGACGAATCCGCTCGCTGAATTAACGCATAAACGTCGTTTATCCGCATTGGGGCCCGGTGGTTTGACACGGGAACGTGCAGGGTTTGAAGTTCGTGACGTTCATTATTCTCACTATGGTCGGATGTGCCCTATTGAAACGCCGGAAGGCCCGAACATTGGATTGATCAACTCCTTATCGACTTTTGCTCGCATTAACGAGTATGGGTTTATTGAAGCCCCTTATCGTTGGGTGGATCCGAAGACGGGAATCGTTACCGAGAAGATTTCCTATGTAACGGCAGATGAAGAAGATAACTATATTGTTGCCCAAGCGAATGCAGAGCTTGGACCTGATAATAAATTTGCGAATGAAACGGTAATCGTTCGTTTCCGGGGGGATAACCTCTATGTGCCTCGCGATCGCGTCGATTATATGGATGTTTCACCTAAGCAAGTTGTATCTGTTGCAACAGCGCTTATTCCGTTCCTGGAAAATGATGACTCGAACCGTGCTCTGATGGGGTCGAACATGCAGCGCCAAGCTGTTCCTTTGCTTATTCCTAGGTCGCCTTTAGTTGGGACAGGGATGGAGCACAAAGCGGCCAAAGATTCCGGTGTTTGTGTTGTTTCCAAGTGTGATGGAGTAGTAGAAAGAGTATCAGCTAATGAAATCACAGTTCGCCAACAAGAAATGGTCGATGGTAAATTAGTTAACGGAAATCTCGTTAAATATAAATTGCACAAATTTATTCGTTCGAACCAAGGTACATGTATCAACCAACGTCCGCTTGTCTATCGTGGCGAAGTAGTGAAAAAGGGCGATATTATGGCTGATGGACCTTCCACGGAGCAAGGCGAATTAGCTTTAGGTCGTAACGTTGTCGTTGCCTTCATGGCATGGGAAGGTTACAACTATGAGGATGCTATTTTGTTGAGTGAAAAGCTAGTGAAAGAGGATGTTTACACCTCTATTCATATTGAAGAATATGAGTCCGAGGCTCGTGATACGAAGCTTGGACCGGAAGAGATTACGCGTGACATTCCGAATGTCGGTGAAGATGCGTTGCGCAATTTGGACGAACGCGGAATTATCCGTGTCGGTGCTGAAATTGGCGCAGGCGATATTCTAGTTGGTAAGGTTACACCTAAAGGTGTTACTGAATTAACGGCTGAAGAACGCTTATTGCATGCTATTTTTGGCGAAAAAGCAAGAGAAGTTAGAGACACTTCCCTTCGTGTACCGCATGGTACTGATGGAATCGTTGTCGATGTCAAAGTGTTTACACGTGAAAACGGTGATGAGCTTCCACCAGGTGTTAATCAACTCGTCCGTGTTTATATTGCCCAAAAACGGAAAATTTCCGAAGGGGATAAAATGGCAGGACGCCATGGTAATAAAGGGGTTATAGCTCGTATTTTGCCCGAAGAAGATATGCCTTTCTTGCCAGATGGTACAGCGGTTGAAGTTGTGTTGAATCCACTTGGGGTTCCTTCACGGATGAATATTGGTCAAGTGCTTGAAGTGCATTTAGGAATGGCTGCTAAATTGCTAGGCATTCATACAGCGACACCGGTTTTTGACGGAGCTCGTGAGAATGATGTTTTTGATACAATGGAAGAAGCTGGTATGCAGCGCAGCGGTAAGACTAGGCTTTATGATGGTCGCAGCGGTGAAGAGTTTGAACGTGAAGTTACAGTTGGAGTCATGTATATGATCAAGCTGGCACATATGGTTGACGATAAAATCCATGCGCGTTCCACAGGTCCTTACTCGCTTGTTACTCAACAGCCATTGGGCGGTAAAGCTCAATTTGGCGGCCAACGTTTCGGTGAGATGGAAGTTTGGGCATTGGAAGCTTACGGTGCAGCTTATACACTGCAAGAAATTTTGACCGTAAAATCGGATGATGTTGTAGGTCGTGTGAAGACTTATGAATCGATCGTCAAAGGCGAGAACGTTCCGGAACCAGGTGTACCTGAATCGTTTAAAGTTCTAATTAAAGAGCTGCAAAGTTTGGGAATGGACGTAAAAATCTTGTCCGCAAGCGAAGAAGAAATCGAAATGCGCGATCTGGATGATGATGAAATAGCCAGTGATAAGCTGAACTTGAATTTAGAGGGCGCAGAACTGGGTATGGAGTAAACGATTTTTGCCGGCAAATACATTTTTAAGGTGGGCTGCTCCTTGATCGACGTGAACAATTTTGAATATATGAAAATTGGTTTGGCTTCGCCCGAAAAGATCCGTTCGTGGTCACGCGGAGAAGTGAAAAAACCAGAAACCATTAACTACAGAACCTTAAAACCGGAAAAAGAAGGTTTGTTCTGCGAAAAGATATTTGGACCTACAAAGGATTGGGAATGCCATTGCGGTAAATATAAACGCGTTCGTTATAAAGGCGTCGTTTGCGATCGTTGTGGTGTTGAAGTGACTCGTCAAAAGGTTCGTCGTGAACGTATGGGTCATATCGAACTAGCCGCACCGGTTTCACACATTTGGTACTTTAAAGGTATTCCGAGCCGTATGGGACTTGCACTTGATATGTCTCCGCGTTCTTTGGAAGAAGTTATTTATTTTGCTTCCTATGTTGTTACAGATCCCGGAGATACACCGCTTGAGAAAAAACAACTGCTATCCGAGAAGGAATACCGCAGCTACCGTGAAAAGTATGGCTATGCGTTTCAAGCGGGTATGGGTGCCGAAGCAGTTAAGAAATTGCTGCAAGATATCGATATCACTAAAGACCTCGAGCATTTGAAGGAAGAATTGAAAACCGCTCAAGGTCAGCGCCGTAATCGCGCGATTAAACGCCTTGAAGTTATTGAAGCATTCCGTAACTCGAAAAATATGCCAGAGTGGATGGTTCTTGACGTCCTGCCTGTTATTCCGCCTGAATTGCGCCCGATGGTTCAATTAGACGGTGGCCGGTTTGCTACTTCAGATTTAAACGATCTTTATCGCCGTGTAATTAATCGTAATAATCGTTTGAAACGCTTGCTTGATCTCGGCGCGCCAGACATTATTGTGCAAAATGAAAAACGTATGCTGCAAGAAGCAGTAGATGCTTTGATCGATAACGGTCGTCGCGGTCGTCCAGTTACTGGACCAGGCAACAGGCCATTAAAATCATTGAGTCACATGCTTAAAGGTAAGCAAGGACGTTTCCGGCAGAACTTGCTCGGTAAACGGGTTGACTATTCTGGTCGTTCCGTTATCGTTGTAGGACCTAGCTTGAAAATGTACCAATGCGGACTTCCTAAAGAGATGGCATTAGAATTATTTAAGCCATTTGTAATGAAGGAATTAGTGAATAAAGGTTTAGCACATAATATTAAAAGCGCCAAGCGTAAAGTAGAACGCGTGAGTCCAGAGGTTTGGGACGTTCTGGAAGAAGTTATTCGTGAGCATCCGGTACTTTTAAACCGCGCACCTACATTGCATAGACTGGGAATTCAGGCGTTCGAGCCAATTTTAGTTGAAGGTCGTGCAATTAAGCTGCATCCGTTGGTTTGTACAGCGTATAATGCCGATTTTGATGGTGACCAAATGGCCGTGCACGTTCCGCTTTCCGCTGAAGCACAAGCTGAAGCAAGATTGCTGATGTTGGCATCCGGTAACATTTTGAATCCAAAGGATGGTAAGCCAGTTGTTACCCCTTCGCAGGATATGGTTCTTGGTTGTTTCTATTTGACTATGGCGGATAAGAGTTCTAAAGGCTCTTACACGATGTTAGCAACAGTTAAAGAAGCGATTTCTTTGTATCAACGCGGAAGTGCTTCACTGCATGCAGTTGTAGCGATTCCTGCTAAAGTACTGAACAAGACGAGCTTTACTGAGAAGCAACAAAATGCGATGCTGTTGACGACGGTAGGTAAGATTATTTTTAACGAAATCTTCCCTCCGGATTTCCCGTATATCAATGAGTCAACGAAGACAAACTTGCTTAACGGTACACCAGAAGAGTATTTCGTCTATGAAAAAGGCGCAAATATTCGTGAAAGAATCGATCAATTTACCGAAAAACTAGCTGTAGGCAAAGAGTATTTAGGTTCAATCATCGCCGAATGCTTCCGTCGTTACCATACTACGCAAACTTCGATGATCCTTGATAATATTAAAGGTCTAGGCTTTACGTATTCGACTAAGTCGGGGATTACGATTGCAGTTTCGGATGTAACCGTTCCGTTGGAAAAAGATCAAATCATTAAAGCTTCTGATGAAAAAGTTAGAATCGTCACGAATCAATATCGTCGTGGTCTAATTACGGATGAAGAACGTTATGACCGTGTTATTGGGATTTGGAGCGATGCGAAAGAAGAAATCACAACCATTTTGATGAATTCGTTACAAAAATTCAATTCAATCAATATGATGGTGGAATCCAAAGCACGTGGTAATAAATCGCAAATTACACAATTGGGCGGTATGCGTGGTTTGATGGCTAATCCATCAGGTCGCATTATCGAATTACCAATCAAATCGAATTTCCGTGAAGGTTTGACCGTATTGGAATACTTTATTTCCACTCATGGAGCTCGTAAAGGTTTGGCGGATACGGCATTGCGTACAGCTGACTCAGGATATTTGACTCGTCGCTTGGTAGATGTTGCTCAAGATGTTATTGTTCGTGAGGAAGATTGCGGAACGGATAAGGGCTTTACCGTGACCAAGATTCAGGATGGTAAAGAAGTTATTGAGGATCTCTACGACCGTATTGAAGGAAGATATGCTTTTGAAACCATTAAACATCCGAAAACGGGTGAAGTTCTTGTTGCTCGCAATCAGCTTATTGAAGCTTTAATTGCAGATAGCATTATTAACGCAGGCATTGAAAAAATGCAAATTCGTTCTGTGCTTAGCTGTAGAGCACGTTATGGCGTTTGTAAAAAATGCTATGGCCGCAATTTGGCAACAGGTCAGCACGTAGAAATCGGTGAAGCTGTTGGTATTATTGCTGCACAATCGATTGGTGAACCCGGAACACAATTGACGATGCGTACCTTCCATACCGGTGGTGTGGCAGGAGACGATATTACCCAAGGTTTACCGCGTATTCAAGAATTATTTGAAGCACGTAATCCCAAAGGGCAAGCGATCATTTCAGAAGTTGACGGCGTAATCAAGGAAATTCGTGAAGCTAAGGATCGTCGTGAGATTGAAGTACAGGGCGAAGCGGAATCGAAGATATATGCAGTTACTTATGGATCCAGAATCCGTGTAACCAAAGGCCAGCAAGTAGAAGCTGGAGATGAGCTTACAGATGGTTCAATTGATCCAAAAGATATGCTGCGCATCAAAGGTATTCGTGGCGTACAAAATTATATTCTGCAAGAAGTGCAACGCGTTTATCGGAATCAAGGTGTTGAAATTAACGATAAGCACATTGAGGTTATGATTAGACAAATGCTTCGTAAGATTCGGATCGTTGATGCAGGGAATACGATTTTACTTCCAGGCGCTTTCGTTGATATCCATGAATATGAAGCAGCTAATAAAGTAGCGTTGTTTGCGGGTGAAGAACCTGCTGTCGCGAAACCTGTGCTTTTAGGAATTACAAAAGCTTCGTTGGAGACGGATTCCTTCTTATCCGCAGCATCATTCCAAGAGACAACAAGAGTTCTTACGGATGCAGCGATCAAAGGAAAAGTCGATCAATTGTTAGGCCTAAAAGAAAATGTTATTATCGGGAAATTGATTCCAGCGGGAACAGGTATGACGAGATATCGTAATATTCGACTAACCAATCCGAATGAAGAACCGATTGTAGAAGGCGAACCTGCTGGTGAAGCAGTATCGCAGGCAGTAGAAAATGATGGCGAAGTTGTGATTGGCGCGAAGTAATTATGCTGGAGAAAGACACCTTGCATTTCATTGTTAAAGTTATATGTAATGCAAGGGACTTTCTTGAAATTTAAGATAGCAAAGGTTTCACACTATACTGATCTTATATTTCTGGGCTAATGCCGCCACCCTCCTCTGGAAGAATGGCGTAGCCATTTATCCTTGACACAGCATTTTTGAAGTGATAATATATCAAAGTGTGCCAAAATCGTATTTTAGCCCTGTGTTTTGGAGGATGTTCAATTGCCTTACGAAAAAGTGAAACAGGCAGAAAAAATTAGTATAGGCACGAAGCAAGCAACAAAAATGGTTGAGCTTGGTCAAGCGCAAGAAGTTTTTGTAGCTAGAGATGCTGACCCGCGTGTGACTGGTAAAATAATTGCTCTTTGCAAAAAGATGGGTGTGCAAGTGACTTATGTTGATTCTATGAAGCTGCTTGGAAAAGCGTGTGGAATAGAGGTAGGAGCAGCCATCGCTGCAGTTGTGAATGAATGACATTCTATGTTTTTGTCTCAGGATGAACAGCATGAGATCTATAATAAATCATGAGGTTCATCCTGAGACAAAAACTTTTCCTTTGTTCATTTACGAACCACCTGGATCTGTGGGCTTGTTGAAGAGAGTATTATTTATAAATTGAGGAAGGAGGTAAACAAATGCCAACAATTAATCAATTGGTTCGCAAAGGGCGTCAAGCGAAAGTATACAAGTCAAAATCGCCAGCTTTGCAAAAAGGCTTTAATGCATTGAACCGCGAAGAAACTTCAATTAGCGCTCCTCAAAAGCGTGGAGTTTGTACTCGTGTCGGTACAATGACACCAAAAAAACCGAACTCAGCGTTGCGTAAATATGCCCGTGTTCGTTTAACGAATCGCGTAGAAGTTACTGCGTACATTCCTGGAATCGGACATAACTTACAAGAGCATAGTGTTGTTCTTGTTCGGGGTGGAAGAATTAAAGATTTACCGGGAGTACGTTATCATATCGTTCGTGGGGCTTTGGATACAGCTGGGGTGAATAACCGTAAGCAATCCCGTTCCAAATATGGTACGAAACGTCCGAAAGTGAAGAAATAAATTCAGCTTAATTATGGATGAAAGACATAAGAAAGGGGGATAACTATGCCACGTAAAGGTCCTGTTACCCGTAGAGATGTATTACCGGATCCAATTTATAGCTCCAAGCTAGTGACTCGTTTGATTAACCGTATTATGATCGACGGTAAAAGAGGAACAGCACAGACTATTTTATATGATGCCTTCAATGCAATTAAGGAGCGCTCAGGGAAAGATCCAATGGAAGTTTTTGAACAAGCGATTAAAAACATAATGCCTGTACTAGAAGTTAAAGCTCGCCGTGTTGGTGGTGCTAACTATCAAGTGCCGATCGAAGTGAAACCAGAGCGCCGCACATCATTAGGATTGCGTTGGTTGGTCCACTATTCGCGCTTGCGCGGAGAGAAAACAATGGAAGAACGTCTTGCAGCCGAAATTATCGATGCAAGCAATAGTGCCGGAGCTGCCGTTAAAAAACGTGAAGATACGCACAAAATGGCTGAAGCCAATAAAGCATTCGCTCATTATCGCTGGTAGAATAAACAATAGTTGAAAGGAGACATAAACATGGCTAGAGAGTTCTCCTTAAAAGATACACGAAATATCGGGATTATGGCGCATATTGATGCTGGTAAAACGACCACGACCGAACGTATTTTGTACTATACAGGCATTACGCACAAAATCGGTGAAGTTCACGAAGGCGCTGCGACAATGGACTGGATGGAGCAAGAACAAGAGCGCGGGATTACAATTACATCCGCAGCGACAACGGCTCAGTGGAAAGGCCACCGCATTAATATTATCGATACCCCGGGTCACGTTGACTTCACAGTAGAAGTTGAACGTTCTCTTCGTGTATTGGATGGGGCCGTATGTGTGTTTGATGCCAAAGGCGGCGTAGAACCACAATCAGAAACAGTTTGGCGTCAAGCGGATCGTTATAACGTTCCCCGGATCGCATATGTTAACAAAATGGATATCATTGGCGCAGATTTTGAGGGTACAATCGATCAAATGAGAGATAGATTGCGTGCAAACGCAGTTGCTATTCAATTTCCAATCGGAACTGAGAATGACTTCATTGGAATCATTGATTTGATCGAGAATGTGGCTCATATCTACAAAGATGATAAAGGAAAAGAAATCGACATTGTCGAAATCCCTGCAGCATACAAGGAAAAGTGCGCTAAATTGCGTCTTGAATTGTTTGAAAAAGTAGCTGAGTTAGATGAAGAGCTAACTATGAAATATCTTGAGGGCGAAGAAATCACAATCCCTGAATTGAAAGCAGCCTTGCGTAAAGGTACATGTGAAGTGAAAATCGTTCCTGTGCTTTGCGGTTCTTCTTATAAGAATAAAGGCGTTCAACTTTTGTTGGATGATGTTGTTTCCTACCTTCCTGCACCAATTGATGTCCCTGATATCAAAGGCTTGCTAGAAGACGGAACAGAAACTTTTCGTAAATCAGATGATTCACAGCCTTTCTCATCACTAGCTTTCAAAATCATGACGGATCCTTTTGTGGGCAGACTTACGTTTTTCCGCGTATATTCCGGTACATTAGAATCAGGTTCTTATGTTTTGAATTCAACCAAAGGCAAACGCGAAAGAATTGGTCGTATCTTACAGATGCATGCTAACAACCGTCAGGAAATCTCCATCGTTTATTCAGGAGATATCGCGGCAGCAGTTGGTCTAAAGGATACAACTACAGGCGATACTTTGTGCGATGAAAAGCATCCAGTTATTCTAGAAAAAATGAACTTCCCTGATCCAGTTATTTCTGTAGCGATAGAGCCTAAGACTAAGGTTGACCAAGATAAAATGGGTCTTGCTTTGTCCAAGCTAGCTGAAGAAGATCCAACTTTCAGAACGCATACAGATGAAGAAACCAACCAAACGATTATTTCAGGTATGGGTGAGCTTCATCTTGAGATCATCGTGGATCGAATGATGCGCGAATTTAAAGTCGAAGCGAATGTAGGTAAACCACAAGTTGCCTATAGAGAAACATTCCGAGCTTCAGCTAAAGTTGAAGGTAAGTTTGTTCGTCAATCCGGTGGTCGTGGTCAATATGGTCATGTATGGGTTGAATTTTCTCCTCGTGAACCAGGTGAAGGCTTTCTTTTCGAGAACAAAACTGTGGGTGGATCGGTTCCTCGTGAATACGTAGCACCTGTAGCGGCGGGGATCGAAGAATCATTGAAAAATGGTGTTGTTGCTGGTTTCCCGTTAGTTGATATCAAAGCTGTCTTGTTTGATGGTTCGTATCATGATGTTGACTCCAACGAAATGGCGTTTAAGATTGCCGGTTCAATGGCTTTAAAAGCAGCTAAAGAAAAATGTAACCCATGTCTGCTTGAACCTATCTTCAAAGTTGAAGTTAACGTTCCAGAAGATTACATGGGAGATGTTATTGGTGATTTAAGCTCTCGTCGTGG
Source organism: Bacilli bacterium (assembly GCA_028287395.1). Taxonomy (GTDB): domain Bacteria; phylum Bacillota; class Bacilli; order Paenibacillales; family NBRC-103111; genus Paenibacillus_AC. Next base: position 2,229 of record JAQBPR010000202.1, on the reverse strand, counting down.
ACGTATTGAAGGAATGGATGAACGTTCCGGTACGCGAATTGTTAGAGCGAAAGTGCCATTGGCTGAAATGTTTGGATATTCAACAACATTGCGTTCGCGTACTCAAGGTCGTGGTACATTCTCAATGGAACTATCACATTATGAAGAAGTGCCTAAAAACGTTGCAGAAGAAATTATTGCAAAACATAAAGGCGCATAATAATTATAATTAATTAAGGAGGAATTATTCTCATGGCAAAGGCAAAATTTGAACGTAATAAACCGCATATTAACATTGGTACAATCGGTCACGTCGATCATGGTAAAACAACATTAACTGCAGCAATCACAAATGTATTATCGAAAAAATACGGCGGTGCAGCTGTAGCGTTTGACCAAATTGACAAAGCTCCGGAAGAACGCGAGCGCGGAATTACAATTTCAACGGCTCACGTTGAATATGAAACACCAGCTCGTCACTATGCACACGTTGACTGCCCAGGACATGCCGATTATGTTAAGAACATGATTACAGGCGCAGCACAAATGGATGGCGCAATTCTTGTTGTATCCGCTGCTGATGGTCCTATGCCACAAACGCGTGAGCACATTCTATTGTCCCGGCAAGTAGGCGTACCTTACATCGTTGTTTTCATGAACAAATGCGATACAGTTGAAGATGAAGAGTTGTTGGAATTAGTTGAAATGGAAATTCGTGATTTGTTAACTGCACAAGAATTCCCTGGCGACGATACACCGATCATTCGTGGTTCAGCTCGTGAAGCATTGGCTAATCCTGATGGCGAGTGGGCACAAAAAATCATCGAATTATTCGAGCAAATAGAAGCGTTCATTCCTAACCCTGAACGTGATACTGACAAACCTTTCTTGATGCCGGTTGAGGATGTATTCTCAATTACAGGTCGTGGAACTGTTGCTACAGGTCGTGTAGAACGTGGAAAGATCAAAATCGGTGAAGAAATTGAGATCATCGGTATTCACGAAGAAACTAAAAAATCAATCGTAACTGGCGTTGAAATGTTTAGAAAATTGTTAGACTCCGCACAAGCTGGGGATAACATTGGAGCACTTCTTCGTGGTGTGGATCGTAAAGATATCGAACGCGGTCAAGTTCTTGCAAAACCGGGTTCAGTTAAACCACATACTAACTTTACAGCTCAAATTTACGTGTTGACTAAAGATGAAGGCGGACGTCATAAGCCATTTTTCACTGGATACCGTCCACAGTTCTACTTCCGTACAACTGACGTAACAGGCGTTATTTCTCTTCCAGAAGGAACTGAAATGGTTATGCCTGGTGATAACATCACCGTTACTGTTGAATTGATCGCTCCGATTGCGATTGAAGAAGGAACTCGTTTCGCAATTCGTGAAGGCGGACGTACTGTTGGAGCTGGAGCAGTTGCTTCAATTCAAAAGTAATTTAAACTTCAAGAAAGCTTAACTATTATAGTGAGCCCTCATTCAGTAATGGATGAGGGCTTATTTTTTTGAAGAATTGCGTCTATTCTATATAAGATGAAACTACACAAGATAATTTATAAAGTGAAGCTGCAGTGCGTGAGGAATGTGCCTTCCAGCCTCAGTTGAAAACGAGTTTCTTCTATTATAATAAAAGCCAGGTGGAAACTCGTTATTCAAAGTCGGCCCGTAAACTTTCCAGGCACACCCTCACTCCCTTCCGCAAACTTTATAAAATAACGCTAACCGCGTTTGATTTATTAGTACTTCATTCTTCTAAAAATAAAGTAATGAAACAGAAAGATGCGATTCAGACTGACGTAGAGTCTGAATGCGAAACAGTGTCGTTTTTATGTATTGCATTGTTTCTTCTCCACTAAAGAAAGACTTTCAAAGAAAAATTTAGTGTATTTGTAATCACGACACTGTTTAATAAAAGGTGGAGGGAAGTAATGGATGTGTCTGGAAAGTTTACGGGTCGACTTTGAAACATGAGTTTCCACTTGGCTTCTAATATAATAGAAGAAACTCATTTTCAACTGAGACTGGAAGGCACATTCATTACGTACTACAACCTGCTTTTAAACAGGAACTTGTACTCTAAACAACTACAAAAATTTTTCTTGCTTTTTAATTTGATATTTTATATAATAGTGAACGTTGGTCTGTGACGTTGTGATGATGTGAGAGGTTGCCGACACACACGGCCCCTTTGCCATAGGGGATGTGGTTGGAGAATTTTCACGGAGTATGTCCGATACTAAATTG
>JAQBPR010000197.1 GCA_028287395.1 Bacilli bacterium | reverse complement strand
CCATCTCGAACACGACCGTTAAGCCCTCCAGCGCCAAGGGTACTTGAACCGCAGGGTTCTGGGAGAGTAGGACGTTGCCAAGCAATGAAAAAGAACCTTTTGGATTTCATTCCTAAAGGTTCTTTTTTTTAAATTTCACTTATACTGATCTTATAATTCTGGACAAACGCTACCATCCTACTGCTAACGTGCAACAATATTGGTTGTGATCGTTAGCAGTGTAAGACGGCGTAGACGTTTATCATTGTCCATTGCTGCATTTGTTGAGCATAGGATGAATAGGGCATAATGAAATAAAAATATATAGTGTTCGAAATGTTGACCTTGACATTAAAATTGCGCTTTTGTTAATATAAGCAATAATATCAAAGCGAACCAATATAAAAAAAAGGAGGGGTCCAACGTGTGGGAAACAAAGTTTAATAAAGAAGGATTAACTTTTGACGATGTATTGTTAATTCCGCGAAAGTCCGAATTGCTTCCAAGAGAAGCGGATGTATCAACGAGGTTAGGATCTAAATTGAAGTTAAATATACCGTTCTTAAGTGCTGGTATGGATACAGTGACTGAAGCGGCTTTGGCGATCGCAATCGCACGAGAAGGCGGTATTGGCGTTATTCATAAAAACATGTCCGTGGCTCAACAGGCAGAAGAAGTTGACCGTGTTAAGCGCTCAGAAAGCGGCGTAATTACGAATCCTTTCTCATTGACAAGAAAGCATCTTATATCAGATGCGGAGCAATTGATGAGTAAGTTCAGGATATCAGGCGTCCCGATTGTCGATGATAAAAATAAACTGGTCGGTATTTTGACGAATCGTGATTTGCGTTTTGTTCATGATTATACGATTGAAATTGAAAATGTGATGACCAAAGAGAATTTGGTAACAGCTCCAGTTGGAACGACTTTACTACAAGCAGAATCGATTTTACAAAAGCATAAAATTGAAAAGCTGCCTTTGGTAGATCAGTTTAATGAATTAAAAGGGCTTATCACGATTAAAGACATTGAAAAAGCGATTCAATTTCCAAATGCGGCGAAGGATGTGCAAGGAAGATTAGCGGTAGGTGCTGCAGTTGGCATTTCCAAAGATACTTTTGAGCGAACGGCAGCATTGGTTGCATCAGGCATTGATTTGTTAGTTGTGGATTCCGCTCATGGACATCAAAGAAATATTATCGAAACCGTGCGTGAACTTAGAAAAAGCTATCCAGAACTACTCATTGTTGCAGGTAATGTAGCAACAGGCGAAGCGACTAAAGATTTGATTGAAGCAGGCGCATCGATCATTAAAGTGGGAATGGGACCAGGTTCCATTTGTACAACGCGCGTTATTGCAGGGATTGGCGTTCCTCAAATTACAGCAATTTATGATTGCGCTACGGTAGCCAAGCAGTATAATGTGCCGATTATTGCTGATGGTGGGATTAAATATTCTGGTGATGTAACGAAGGCGATTGCAGCAGGGGCGGATGCGATTATGATCGGAAGCCTATTTGCGGGTACAGAAGAAAGCCCTGGGGAATCGGAAATTTATCAAGGCCGAAAATTTAAAGTTTACCGTGGTATGGGTTCTTTAGGTGCTATGAAGGAAGGAAGCAAGGATCGTTATTTTCAAGAAAATGAAAATAAGCTTGTTCCTGAAGGCATTGAAGGAAGGGTTCCTTACAAAGGTCCACTAGCAGATACCATTCACCAATTAGTTGGTGGTCTTCGTTCGGGTATGGGCTACTGTGGCACGAAATCACTGGAAGAATTGAAATACGATACGGAATTTACGCGGATTACCGGCGCCGGTTTACGTGAAAGCCATCCACATGATGTACAGATTACAAAGGAAGCACCAAACTATTCACTTTAATATAGTAAAAATTGGGACAGGGTGGAATATCCCTGTTTTCTTTTTTTGTGCAAAAGCGTATGTTACAATGGGGTAGGTCATGTCATCATGAATCAAATGCAATAGGAGTGATTATTATGAGAAAATGGAAGAAACATAAAAAATATATTGCTAGTGCCGTTGCTAGTTTGTTAATTGGTCAAGTTTTAATAGTTGGTGGGGCAAGTGGCACCGCTTCAGCGGCTACAGTTAAAGTTAAGGCTACGCCTGTGCCTACGGCAAGTGCCGCGCCTACAGCTGCACCCTCAGCTCCATCAAAAGCAGGCGCCGCTGTTGCCGCTGTCGATTTGAAGTTGGATGCGAAAGCAGCGATTTTGATTGATGCTGCTTCTGGGGACGTTTTATATGAGATGAATGCTGATACAGCTCTACCTCCAGCAAGTATGGCAAAAATGATGACGGAATATTTAACATTAGAGAGCATCCAAAAAGGTACACTTAAATGGGATGACATAGTGACTACAAGTCAATATGCAGCGACTATAGGCGGTTCTGGAGGCTTGCTGGCCAAAGGTGAGCAGCTTACAGTAAAAGACATGTTCTATGCGATGTCAATTGATTCCGCGAATGATGCTACTGTTGCTTTAGCGGAAAAAATTGGGGACACGGAAGAGAATTTTGCTCATATGATGAATGATAAAGCCAAAGCTTTGGGACTTTCCAAAGATGCCTATTTTATCGATGCAACGGGTTTAGATCGTTCGGATTTGAAAACATTTGCACCAGCTTCGCTTCCAGGTGAAACTATTTTTACAGCTAGAGATGCGGCATTGTTAGCGCAAAGTATTTTGAGGGATCATAAAGAAATATTGGACTTCACTAAAATTCCATCGAAGAAGTTAAGAGATAGAGATAAAACAGCTATGATTAACTGGGACTGGATGCTTGAAGGGAATAAAGATATCACCAACTTTAAAAAATATGCTTATACGGGCTTGGATGGTTTGAAAACTGGGCATACGGATAATGCGGGCTATTGTTTCACAGGAACTGCAGTGCGTAACGGCATGCGGATTATCAGTGTTGTTATGGGTACAGCGATGGAATCCAAACGATTTGAGGAATCTAGAAAATTGTTGGATTATGGCTTCAATAATTTTGAAACCAAACAAGTGATTGCCGAAAAAACCACCATAGATTCACTTAAATTTGTACAGATTGAAAAAGGAATTACCTCTGAAGTGCCTTTAGTGACACAAACGGGTTTAACGCTGGTTGTCAAAAAAGGAACAGATGATCAAATTATAAAAACAACCACTGCGATGAATGATAAATTGGTGGCCCCGATTAAAACAGGGGATCAATTGGGGACATTAACGGTAGCTTACAATAATAAGTCCCATTCAATTAAATTGATTGCAACGGAAGAAGTCAAAAAAGCAAGCTGGATTCGTTTATTGTTTAGAAGCATTGGTCATTTTTTCGCAAGTGTGTGGAAAAGCATTAAAAACTTGTTTTAATTCCTAGTAAACAGGTTGTATATTTAGAATGGTTGTTGTAAAATTGTTGGATATATATTTCAGGAGGTTTGAGGATGGAAACAGGAACAGCGCGTGTAAAAAGAGGTATGGCTGAAATGCAAAAAGGCGGCGTGATCATGGATGTCATGAATGCCGAGCAAGCAAAAATCGCAGAAGCAGCAGGCGCTTCCGCTGTAATGGCATTGGAACGAGTCCCTGCAGATATTCGTGCAGCTGGTGGCGTGGCCCGTATGGCTGATCCGACGATTGTGGAGCAAGTGATGAAAGTCGTTTCAATCCCAGTCATGGCTAAGTCGCGTATCGGCCATTTTGTAGAAGCTAAGATTTTGGAAACCTTGGGTGTAGACTATATTGATGAGAGTGAAGTTTTAACACCTGCTGATGAAGTATTTCATATTAATAAAGCTGACTTTACAGTACCCTTTGTTTGCGGTGCGCGTGACCTTGGCGAAGCTTTACGCCGTATTGGTGAAGGGGCTTCGATGCTGAGGACTAAAGGCGAGCCAGGTACAGGTAATATTGTTGAAGCTGTCCGTCATATGCGTTTAATTCAATCGCAAATTCGCAAAATCCAAGGTATGGCTAAAGATGAGCTGATGTTTGAAGCCAAAACGCTTGGAGCGCCATATGAGCTATTGTTGCAAGTACATGAGTTAGGCAAGCTGCCTGTCGTTAACTTTGCCGCAGGAGGGATTGCAACGCCTGCTGACGCTGCATTGATGATGCATCTAGGGGCAGACGGAGTATTTGTTGGCTCAGGAATTTTTAAATCCGATAGTCCTGAGAAATTTGCCAAGGCTATTGTTGAAGCAACTACACATTACACAGACTTTAAGCTCATCGCTGAAGTTTCCAAAAACCTTGGTGCGCCAATGAAAGGGATTGAAATTTCGAAATTACAGCCCTCAGAACGCATGCAGGATCGTGGTTGGTAATGAAGATAGGTGTATTGGCTCTTCAAGGGGCAGTCGCAGAGCATATTCGTATGCTTGGTTTAGCGGGTGCCGAAGGAGTGGCTATCAAAAAAATAGAGCAGTTGAATGAAATCGCTGGGATTATTATTCCCGGAGGTGAAAGTACGACTATCGGTAAATTGATGCGAACCTATGGCTTTATCGATGCACTGAAGCGATTTTCTGCGGAAAAGAAGCCGATTTTTGGTACCTGTGCGGGATTAATTGTCATTGCTAAGGAAATCGTTGGTCAAGAAGAAGCCCATTTGCAATTGATGAATATGAAAGTGGCCCGCAATGCATTTGGAAGGCAGCGTGAAAGCTTTGAGACCGACCTGGCGATAGCAGATATCGCTGATGATGTGCGTGCGGTTTTTATTCGTGCCCCACTTATCGTGGAGGTTGGAAATGATGTGCGTATATTGGCCAAGTATGACGATCAAATCGTCGCAGCGCGGCAAGGCCATTTATTGGCAGCTTCTTATCATCCCGAATTAACGGATGATTACCGCATGCACAGTTATTTTGTCGACATGGTGAAGGAAAAATAATATTCCCTTTTGGAGGGGTTACTTTTGTTTGATGCAAAGCTGCTGAGAAATGAATATGATCGCGCGAAGCAAGCTATGCTAAATCGCGGTAATTCTTTAGAGGACATCAATAAATTTGCGGCTATGGATATCTCCAGGCGGGAGCTTCTTCAAGAAACGGAACAATTAAAAAATCGTCGTAATGTGGTGTCCCAGGAAGTAGCCGGCAAGAAAAAAAGTGGTGAAAATGCCGATTCATTAATTGAAGAAATGCGTATTGTATCTGATCGCATTAAAGTACTGGATGAAGAGCTTCGGGTGGTTGAAGTGAATTTGAATTTGCTATTGCTCTCGATTCCGAATGTACCGAATGATTCCGTGCCAATTGGTAAAAGCGAAGAGGAGAATGTAGAAATTCGCCGTTGGGGTAATCCGGCTGTATTTAATTTTGCTCCAAAGCCTCATTGGGAGATTGGACAGGAGCTAGGAATCCTTGATTTTGAAGCAGCAGCGAAGGTAACGGGTTCACGTTTTGTTTTTTACAAAGGGTTGGGTGCGCGTTTAGAACGAGCTTTAATCAACTTTATGATGGATTTGCATGCAGGGGAACACGGATATGAGGAAATGCTGCCTCCGCTTATCGTCAATGGAGACAGCTTAACCGGGACGGGACAATTTCCGAAATTTGCAGAAGATGTGTTTAAGCTGGAAGGCTCAGATTATTATCTCATTCCAACGGCGGAAGTTCCTGTAACGAATTATCATCGCGATGATATTCTGACATTGGAACAGCTTCCGAAATATTTTGTTGCTTACAGCGCATGCTTTCGTTCAGAGGCAGGGTCTGCAGGCAGAGACACGAGAGGCTTGATTCGACAGCATCAATTTAACAAAATCGAACTAGTTAAGCTTGTAACGCCTGAAACGTCTTACGATGAACTAGAGAAGCTTACACGCGATGCAGAGAAGGTACTGCAGCTGCTTCAGCTGCCTTATCGTGTGCTTTCGCTTTGTACAGGTGATCTTGGCTTTACATCAGCTAAAACATATGATTTAGAAGTCTGGCTGCCGCACAGCCAAATGTATCGCGAAATTTCCTCCTGCAGCAACTTTGAAGATTTCCAAGCGCGCAGAGCCAATATCCGCTTTCGTAGAGATGCGAAGGGCAAGCCAGAATTTGTCCATACTTTAAATGGATCTGGACTCGCGATTGGCAGAACGGTAGCCGCGATTTTGGAAAATTATCAGCAAGCAGACGGTTCGCTGGTCATTCCTGAAGTACTTCAACCCTATATGAATAAGGTCACTGTTATAAATAAAGTAAACAAAAAATAAGTCATAAATTAGCACTTGATATTGCTTTCAAAAGTATGATACAATGCTTTTTGTCGATGAAACGACGAGACACCTTGGCAGATTCCCTTGTGGAAACTCCATATGGAGAGGTGGTCGAGTGGTTTAAGGCTCTAGTCTTGAAAACTAGCGTAGGGGTGACTCTACCGTGGGTTCGAATCCCACCCTCTCCTCCATACATAGCTTAATTAAATTTATGTGAAGTTGTGACTTGAAGCATATCTTTGCCAATTTGGCAAAGATATGCTTCAATATATATCAGTGAAGTAAACCATCAATGATTTGACTACACTAAAAAGTTACCACTGGTTTTACACTCCAGTGATAACTTTTTTTATTATTAACAAAAGTAGGTGTTAGTGAGTGAAATCAGTCGGAGAAAAAATTAAATTTTTTAGAAAGAAAATTAATATGAGCCAACAAGAATTTTCGTTGAGTATTAATATTTCTCAAGGTAATTTGAGTGAAATTGAAAAAAATAACAGTAAACCATCAGCTGATACACTGATTGCAATATGGAAAAAATATGGAGTCGATTTAAATTGGTTATTAATTGATGAATTAGAACAATCCTATATTCAAAATCAAGATCATCTCAATATAGATGAAATTAAATTAATTTCACTTTTTAGAAAATTAAACTCTCAAGGAAAATCTGAGATATTTGATTACATTACTTTTAAGGCTAATAAGTATGAATGAGTAAATTTTTTCTGGGTTGAAATAATAATGAGATAAATATGATTGAAAATACAGTTGCAAAATAAACAAACCCGATGGAGGTAGGGGTTGTTTATTTTTTTTGTATTCGGATTTTGTGGTGGAAAAGTGTTTTCTGATAATAAAGTTGTTTAAAAACATAATGCTAAAGTCAGAAAACCCGCCTCTCTAGTGGGCGGGCTTTAAAATAAAGTTGTTTAAAATACATACCGACTGAGCTATCGTGTCCGTTCACCAATAATAATGGGTGTTTTGAGGTGTTCAATTAAGACCCAAATTCGCTACAAAAGATTCGATGTATCTAATTAGTTTCACCTCGCATCTTCGAGACGAAGTTAACCCTGCGCAGTGGGACGGACAATAATCTCGCTCACATCAACATCGGCCGGCTGCTCGATCGCGAACGCAATAGCGCGAGCAATCGCATCAGGCGGCAGCGCAAACTTGTCCCGGGACGCTTCGAGTTGGACTCTCATCTCCGGATTTGTCACACCTTCGGCAAAGTTTGTCCTAACGAAGCCAGGCGAGATGATCGTCACGCGCAGCTTATCGCCGGCCTCCTGGCGCAAACCCTCGGAGATGGCGCGCACGGCGAACTTCGTGCCGGAATAGACTGACTGGTTCGGTACAGTCTTATGTCCAGCTGTAGAAGCGATGTTGACGAAATGTCCGAAGCCCTGCTTGCGAAAAACAGGTAGTGCTGCGGCGATGCCGTACAAAACACCTTTAATGTTAACGTCGATCATCTCCTCCCAATCCTCAACGCGTAGGTCATCGAGGGGGGAAATTGGCATAACACCGGCATTGTTGACCAGTGCATCAAGCTTGCCGAACCGTTCGCATGCCAGCTTGACAAGGTCGGTTAGGTCGTCGCGCTGTTTTACGTCTGTCCGTGCATAAACGACTTCACCGCCCATATTCGCGATGCGAGCCGCAACAGTCTCAAGGCGATCCAATCCGCGCGCCCCAAGCACAACTTTCGCGCCGCGCTCAGCGAGCAGAAGCGCAGTCGCCTCGCCAATTCCGCTGCTTGCGCCCGTAATTGCGATGACCTTGTCTTTGATTCCCGTCAAGAAGTTCTCTTCAAAACTCATATCCGAATCCTTCTTTCTTTTACTTATTGGTCGAATGCTTACCTTTGACCTACCCTGTAAATTATAGATATTTTCCATTCGAAACAGGTAGACTATTCATGTCCGTTCCTTGCCTAATCCTATCCGAATTGCTACACTGTTCTCATCAGAATGCACGCGAAAGGAACGCTGAACATGAACCAACTCATTGCTCCCCCTGCTATTGCGGCTTATCAACAAGAACTGGCTATGCTGATTCAGCGTCATTCCCCATCGGACGGCACGCACGCTTCAGCTCTGCCTGAACTTCGTTTCAGGCGCTCATCCCATGTATCGGAGCCGATACATACCATCAACATGCCGTCTCTCTGCGTTATCGCACAAGGCTCCAAGACCGCCACATTGGCCGGAGAAAGCTACCGGTACGATCCGGCCACCTATTTCGTCAGCTCCGTTCATCTGCCGATTATCGGAAAGATTACTGAGGCTACTCCGCAAGTCCCTTACCTGAGTCTTCAATTAGACTTCAATGCAGATATCATTCTGGATATCGTCAAGGAGACCAATCAGAAATGGAACGGGAAGACGGAACGCGCCATTTTAGTAAATAAATTCACCCCCCCGCTGCTAGATGCTATACTCCGGCTTGTCAAACTTTTAGATACGCCCGAGGATATTCCGATCCTTGCGCCACTCATCATCCGTGAGATTCTTTATAGGGTGCTGCAAGGCGAGCAGGGAGAGTTAATTAAGCAATTCGCCTATATCGGCAGCCAGGCCTATCGCATCTCAAAAGCGATTCATCTGATTAACAGTGATTATTCCAAGCCTCTCCTGATTGAAGAATTGGCGAAGGAAGTTAACATGAGCCCCTCATCCTTGCACAAACACTTCAAAAAGGTAACCACTTTGAGCCCCCTGCAGTATCAGAAGATCCTCCGACTACAAGTAGCACGCCGTTTGTTGCTTACGGAATCTTTGGACGCCGCCGATGCCGGATTTCGCGTCGGTTACGAAAGCCCTTCCCAGTTCAGCCGGGAATACGCCCGAATGTTTGGACGTCCGCCAAGTAGCGATGTCAAGCATTTACGTAATCTATTAAATGTACCGGTTATTTAAAGTCAGTGCCACGTTGTAATCATAACCAAAAAAGAATAATGGCAAATAGGGAGGACCAATTTTGTCCTCCCCCATTCAACTCTCATGCTCGTTAGTTTAATGCCTCACAGTCTAATACTTTATTTTTTTCGAACAACTCTTATTAAGAGTAGCTACTACATCAGTTGCTATCTCTTTTGGTTTTGTTAACTTATCGCATGAGCCATTCAGATTTAGAACTTTAGGCAAAGATATGCTTCAATTAGAGCTATATTTTTAATGATTTTACTTCATTTTGTACTGATTTCTGGCAAAAATATGCTTCAACAGTTGGCAAAGATATGATTCAAGTTACAAGTCAATACAGGGAGCGATTCCAGAAATCGTTTCCTGTATTTTTTTGTCTGCATATAATTGCAGTGACAGAGGCATTGTATTTAAGGTGGAGGTGGTATTGATGGAAAAAACGGATAAGCCTGCTCTAGATCAAGAACGTCTTGTTTCCGCTTGGCAAAGGTCGCTCCCCACCTGGATAAATGAAGGTGATCACGCCGAAGTAGCAGCGGATACAAATAATCCGCTGGGGCTCCAAATTTATATTGATTCGGCAGGACGCAGTTTATATTCCTTTGATTTTATTTGTGAATATTTGGATTCGCGCGAGGTTAAGGTAGTGCTTGCTGGTGTGATGCGGGATCATAAGCCTATAGAAAAGCATACTGAGGCCGTAGAGCAGTTGGTTAAAGATTATGTGCGTAATATTCATGAATGTGCGCAAGCGCTGCATGAGCTAACCCATAGCTAAATAGAGGAGAGCATTTAAAATGAAAAAACAAATAGGCAAGGATAAAAATCTGCAGAATGTGGATAAGGATTTACAGAAATCTTTAAATCATGAAGAATAGAGGCGAATCCCATGACGAAAAATAAAACGCAGCCGGTTAATCCGCCGAGTGGAATTCAAAATCAAACGGAGCATGCGGACGGACAACCAGAACCGTTATCCGGATCGAAAAAGGTAAAAAATCAAAATCATTCGCGTCATAACCATGGTGAGGGCAGTTGACTATAGGATGTATAGACGCTAAGCTTTTGGATAAAATAGAGTGGACGGTGAAGAGAGGTGTGGTTCCGTTGGACACTTTAACGAAACAACCGACTGAAGGTCTTTCTATACTGTTAACGGGCAGCCTGTTAACGGTAAAGCTTAACAAATGATAAATGATTGTTGTCTACGACGATCCAAAAATTCATTTTTGTTGTAATGCTTTGAAATGATCCCAAAACGACACCGTCAAGAGACCCTTCTGGGGTCTTTTTTTTGTGGTACGATAAGAAAGTGCAGGGTTTTAAGAATAAGTTACGTCTATTAGTTGGGGAAGGGGGAGACAAATATAGAAGATGATGCGCTAGTCCAGCAAATTATATCCGGTCACGACGAATGCTTCCGTCTATTGATTGAGCGTCATCGCCGCTATCTCTATCAAGTCGTGTATTCTGTAGTGAATCACGTGAAGGATGCGGAAGATGTAACTCAGGAAGCTTTTGTGAAAATATATTTTGCGCTCCCCCAGTATCAATTTCATGGCTTCAAAACATGGATGACGCGAATTGCTGTCCATCGAGCGATTGATTTTAAACGAAAAGGGCAGAAGCTTAAAGAAAATTTAGTTGCTGATTTCCCTGATCATCCTCCGTCGAATTCTTCCCTTGTGAAGCAAATCGAGCAATCTGTCATTCGGGAAGAAAGAAGGGAACTCGTACATAAAAGTCTGGCAGAAATGCCTAGTAATTATCGTGAGGTTGTTATTGCTTTTTATATCGAAGAAAAGACGTATCAACAAATTGCTATAGAGCAAGGTATAGAAATAAAAAGCGTCGAATCAAAGCTGTACCGTGCAAAAAATTGGCTAAGGAAGCATTGGAAGGAGGAGGACTTTGGATGAAGCCGCATTATAGTAAACAAGTTTGGATGGACTATGCAAGAGGTCAGCTTATGGAAGAAGATCGCTCTGGCATTGAGGCGCATCTCTATGATTGTGACGCATGCTTGCAGCTTTATATGGAATGTATGTCTCAAGAAGTAGAGTTGCTTTCAGATGAGAATAACCTTGGACAGGCAGCTGAGGAATGGACAGACCAGATTATGGAAACGATTCTCATCCAAAAGAAAAAATCGCGGATTCATCCAAGGCATGCGAAGACTCCTTTGTATCAAAGGTCATGGCTGCAATTCACCGTGGCCGCGGCAATTACGCTTATTTTAATGGCCGCGGGGCTTTTTCAGGGGGTTATGTCTCCGAGCAATAAAATTCAAGCTGAGCCCCGGCAAGCGAATGAAAGCTCTTATACGGATCAGCTGATGGATAAAACGGTGATGCTGCTGGATACGATTCAGCCTAAACTTGGAATCAAAGTAAAAGGAGGAGGCAAGAATGAATAAACATCCGTTTTTGGCGTTACTGCTCGGTTTAATACCGGGTATGGGCCACTTATATTTAGGTCGAATCATCCGTGGATTTATGTATGGACTTGTTTTTTTTGGGATTATGATTTTATTTTTCATTTCTCTAAGCAGTCACGATGGGTTTATATCAGGCGTATTCTTTTTTATGGATGTGGCCTTATGGTTTGTTTGTTTTACTGATCTGGTTGTAATGATTACTGGCTTGCAGCGTCATAAAATTGCCAAGCTAAACACAAATGCCGCTTATCCCGAATTGTCGTCCAACATTGAAGCTCAGCAGCAAAGTGAACGGTTTTTTACCATGCTGGCTTCAGTCATCCCTGGCCTCGGTCATTTTCAAATGGGCTTAATGCAGCGCGGACTTTCTTTTCTGGTTGCTTTTTTTGGATTAATTATGATGGTGTTATTTGTTAGCTTTGTGACGCATTTGCAAGGGGTATTCGTCTTTTTGCTGGCTTTGCCGATTATTTGGCTGTACAGTTTATTCGATGCGATCCAATTGCTGCACCGTAAGCAGCGTGGAGAAGAGCTTCACGATCGGACGATTTTTGACGATTTCGAAGAAAATAGAGAGTCGGGAAAGAAAAGCAAGATGCTGGCGATTATGCTATCCGTGCTTCCCGGAGCAGGGCATATGTATTTAGGCTTGCAGCAGCGCGGATTACAATTGATGGCGGGATTCCTATTTTCTTTCTATATTTTGGATGCACTGCACCTTTCCATTTTTTTATTCCTCATTCCGATTCTCTGGTTCTATAGTCTATTCGACGCGATGCAATATGTATCGAGACATGGCGTAGTGGAAATCATAGATATCCCGTTTGTAGAATGGCTGAAAAATCATCAGAAATGGATCGGAATTGGCTTGCTTCTGTTAGGCTCTTACCACTTATTCGATGAGTTTGTGCTTGCTATAGTAGAACGTCTCGAACCAGATGTGCATATTTCAGAATGGTTCCATCAATATTTTCAAATATTTGTAGTTTCTACGCTTTTGATTGGCGGAGGCTTTAGATTGCTTACAGGTAAACGTGATCCAAATGTGAGAAAAGAGGAAGGAGAATGAATGAGATGCAAATGCTAGAGGTTGGGGTGGCTCCAGTCAAAAGAAAGTGGCGGGTCGGCACGCTCTCTATGGGAATTTCTTTGATTACAGTGGGGTTAACGTTACTGATCTCCGCTTGGCAGGGAGTGGCTATGTTTGATACGCTATTGAAGCTATGGCCTGTGATCTTTGTTTTGCTGGGCTGTGAAATTCTCATTTTTGTCTTTTTGTCAGGTCGCGAAAAGCCTGTGCTTCATTATGATTTGTTTAGTATATTTTTTGTCAGCTTTTTATGTGTTTTTTGCTTGTTTTTTTCCTTAGTGACTTCAACAGGCCTGATGGACGAGATTCGCCATACGCTGAAAACACAAATCATAACGAAGGATTTACCTGATCTGCAGGTTAAGGTGCCGAACGAAGTGGAACAAATTCTGGTGCAAACGTACAATATGAATTTGAAAGTAGATAAAAATGCGAATAAAGAGATTCATTTACTAGGCACTTATCAGCTAGATAGCTCTACGCAGGAAATAGTGAAAAGTGAAGATATCGCTAAGGTGCAAACCATTGGGAAAACGATGTATGTGTTCATTAAGGAACAAACGCAAAAGCGGGGAGCCTTTGCAAATTATCTCTCAGCCTATATAACCCTTGTGGTGCCTCAAGATATCCCGATTGAAGTAAGGGATAATTATAATCATCTACTCGACAAAGATGGGAATTTTGTTCAAAAGTAAAATGAAGCACGGTTTTACTATAGAAAAAAAGCGAATGCGGACATAATCCGTCATTCGCTTTTTTATGGTGAAAATTAAGCTTTGTAAACCTGTTTAGCAAAGGTGAGTATTTGCGCAGTTAATTCATTGGGATTCTCCTGCATGCTCATATGGCCGGCGTCGGTTAATTTAACTTGTGTGATGTGAGGACCGGTAATGGCAAAGGCATTTTTCAAGGGGATAATTTGATCCTCTTCTCCAGCTATTAAAAGCACGGGGACTTGCGCCTCGGCAATCACTTGATTGCGCTCGACACGCTCACGCATGCCTGTCAAAACATTTACGGCTCCTTGAGGAGCAGTTGCTAGGCCAATTTGGCGTATGTCTTCGACGATTTCTTTCATGGATATCAGATGCTCCGGGGCAAATAGCTTGGGATTTAAGCCAGCTATAAAAGGCTCAATCCCTTGATTAAGGATGCCTTCCATTGCCGCTGTGCGGTTTGTTTTTCCTTTTTCGTCGTCTGGGAAGCCAGAGGAATGAATAAGGGAAAATGCATGCAATTTCTCCGGATACTTTTCTGCAAAAGCAAGCGTCACATAGCCGCCTAAAGAATGACCGAATACAATGGCTTGCGGGATATGTAATTTCTCCAGCAGCTCAGAAATATCATTCGCCAATAATTCCATCGGATAGGGTTGATCTGAGACTCCGCTTTGTCCATGACCGCGCAAATCAGGGGCAATCACGCGATATTGTTGACTTAGGGCGGGAATGACTTTATCCCAATATTGGGAGCTGCCGCAAAGTCCGTGTAGGAGCACTATTGGAGCGCCTTCGCCGTGATCCTCGTATGCTATGGCAATATCATTCAATGAGATGGTTTGTTTGGCTGTCATTAGGGTTCCTCTTTTCTTTGTGTCCTGTCATGTAAGCAACATTATACTACAAATGAATTTGACTTATACCTTGAGATCCTTTTGTTTCGCTTTAAGCGGAATTCGCTGCTGCAGAAGCTGCATTAGTGTTGTGACCGCATAGGCAAAGGCGAGCATTAGAAAGGGATACATCCCAAAGGAATAACGCACATCCGGCACAAACACCATATGGATGCCAAGGAAAACGACGAGACTTACCGTTAAAAAGCACAGCGAACGATTCTGAAAGCTAAGTAAGGTTAGCCAGCCGATCCAAGCAAAAACTAAATGCAGTTTAGTCAAAAGACTCGCGATGATAGCGGGGAGCGTGTGGAAATAAGGTGTTTTGAAGAATACCATAAATTTACCGATCGTAAACCAACGGATCCATAAAAGCGGATCAGCGGTTAGACCTTGTTTAATGCGGCGGAGGCCCTCGTTAAACTGATCTTCTTCTTTAATTTTACTCCAATCAATCGTATTGCGAAAATAAGGGTCGGTTCCCCCTAAGAAAGGGTTGCCGGCTCCGCCTTTGGCAAGTAACGTAAATTCGTGAAAAGTGAGCAAATTACGAATCCACCAAGGCATCATGATTAAAGCAAAGGCTGAAGCACCGATTACAATGGATTTTAAATACAGCTTGCGATGCTCTATCCAGAGAAAGAAGTAAGGGATGACCGCAAGCGGCAGTATATTAGGACGAATAAGAACGGTTAATGCAAGCAGTACCCCCATCCAGAGGTGATCCCTTTTGCGATTGTTCTGAATAATTTTGATTTGCATATAAAGCAGCCCCAAGAAAAAACTGAGAAATAAGGTCTCGGTCGTTAACATCGAGGCGGTCCAAATATAGGTTGGATAAAAGGTCATAATTAGAGCGGCAACAAGTCCAGAGGAACGGTTGAATAAACGTGCACCGATTAAATAAATCAAGCCAATCGAGCATACACTAATGAAAGATTGCACTATGCGAATCGCGAGCAAAGCTGAATCAAGCGGCTGCTGATGTCCGAAAATAGCATACATGATAATAAGAAACCAAGGATAGCCTGGCGTAACGAGGGAATTAGCTGAGGTATCGCGGTAGGCAAAGACACCCTTTTCTATATATTGTATCGCCATTTTCGTATATTCCAATTGATCGAAGGCTAAGGCTTCATGGCTTCCCTTTAAGGCATAAAACAATCTAAGGGCTAATCCTGTGAATAGGAGCAGAATTATGATAATAGCAGCAGATCTTTTATGGATCACCTTATAGCCTCCCACTAAATATTTCTATTTAAAATGTAATTTAAGCGAGCCAAAATAGCAATTAAAATGACGAATAATGTGATATGATCATGGAAGGAGGTGGCAAAGCGGCGGGTGGCTTATGAAGAAACAACGTTAATAAAAATCTGAATTACCCTGCTTGCCCTAAACAATGGAAGAAAAAGAGCTCGAAATGGAACAAAGAGGAAAAGTGGCTGTTACGATTAATGATGTATTAATGATCCTGCTTAGTGGGCTTTATATTTGGGAATGGCTGCAAATAAAAGATTTAAGTATTTCCCGTGTCATTGCTGTGGCTGTTTTGGCCATTTGGTGGACATTGTTTGTTTTGAAGCTTGTTAGACGCTAAGATTACATAAATTTCTTCTTTTATGTTTAATGCCAAAAATACAAAAGATCGCATTCTCTAAGCCATCTTGGCCAAGTGGAGTGCGATCTTCTTCATGTTCCGAAGCCGATGCAAATCTGTAATGTCAATGGTTTCTCAACAGCCAGAGACGCCACTAGCGTCCCTTTCTATTGATTATGGATAACTCTATACTAGCTTAGCAATGTTATGCGAACTACATACCCATTAAGCGGGTTGTTACTCTTACCGTAGCCTTGTCCCGTAATTTGAATTTGATCGCCATCCTTAAGATCTTGAATGGATTTAAGTCCCTCGAATGAAGGATTTGATAAAGAGAAGGAACCTTCTTTAGCATTCTCAAATTGGAAATCCAAATGAAACTCGTCTTTCGCTGTTTGGTATGTTGCATTGAAGCTTACATCATATTGTACGACATTATTAGGTGTACCGTCATCTCCAAGCGTAATAAGCGCCGCGGCACAGTTAGTTAGCATGTCGTAATAATCGCTAGCCGGATGAGAGCCAGAGGCAGCCTTAACTAGGGTATTGTCGAGAAGCTTAATATCTGTTGAGGTTCCATCTGCTGCTTTAATCGTGAAGGTGTGACTTTCTTTGTCCCAATTGTCGATGAGTCCATAAATTTGACCTGCTGCGGGTGTAATGTCGGGAAGTGTATATGTAATGCCATCCGTTGAGTCGATAGAGATGGTTTTCCTTTGATTAATAATGACGCTATTAGTGCCAGCGTTGAAGCTTACATCATTCTCCAGTGCTTCGGCAACGGCGCGAGCAGGTAGGAATATACGATCATTTTGAGCTTTTACTTGCTGCGCAGGGACTTCCAGATCTTTAAACATTTTTCCGTTTTTATAAATAGTTTTATCGCCTACAGCCAATTTTACTTCTATATTGCCTTGCTCGATCAAAACTGATTTTTCATCTTGATTCCAAATGATATGTTCATCGTCATTCGGCACGCCAAGCGCTACGAGTAAATCACGGAGCGGCATCAGGCTGCGACCATCTTGGATAAAAGGTGTACCAAATTGAAATTCAGCAGGCTTACCATCTACCTCTAATTTCAAATCTGCAGCAAATACGGTGCCAGCGGAAAGTGAAACGCTCAAAACAATACCTGCTACAACAGCACTTAATTTCTTCATTTATTCATGCCTCCTGAGTATATAGTTAAACTTTTTGCTTTTTAAGCATAGGAAATAATGTCGTGTTTTGTCAATCAGAAAAAGGAGCGCTACTTATTATCTTGATTCTTAATGTCATTTCTTAACATTCTTACCTCATGCAATAAATCTTCCAATTTACTTGAAGTTTTTGAAGAATCGATGGCATATCGTATTACAGCCATTAAAATTACTAGCCCAATTAACCATAGAAATATAGAAAGAATGATCCCTGGTCCTACCATATTATTACATCCTCCCTTCGAGTTATTGGTTCCGTCTGAATTTCGCATCAAGTTATGGGAATCGCTTGAAAATGATTGCTTCGTTAGGTTTTTCGATTTAGAGAGCGTTTTTTCACCATTCTTGCATGTGGAGGGAACGTCAATCCGTTATTTGCTTAATTTCACCTGATTGCAGTTCCTTTGGGAACGTCGTTCCTCTATTCCTTGAAAATTGAAGTAAATCGCCCCTGTTGAGCTAAATAACGAATTGTAGTTCCCTTTGCGAAGCAGAAACAGGAAATTTGTGAAAAATAGAGTACTCACGTTCCGCTCAATAATAACAGTGGCCCAATAACAAACGTAAGGTTGCAATATTTTCCTGTAATACTACATCGACTTCATTAGCGGGTTCACTGAATACTTACCAGCAAACTAATATCTATTGCCACTTAAGTTCAAAGCTTCCATTTGCCTTATTCCCAGTCATATTAATTGATAATGCACCATCATTTTCTATGGGAATTTTAATAATTTCATGGCTATTCTTATTTATACTTGTACTCCATATAATCTTATTCATACTAGAATGAGCATTGAACACAGGCGTCTTAATATTTAATTTATAGTCTTTGTTAATTATATCGATTTGAAGATCGCCGCTATTTATAATTACATTGTAATTAATTTCTACTAACTGCCCTTTCTTTACTTGCAATTCCTTTCCATTTTCTTGAGTAGATTTAGTTTCATTTAATTCTTGGTAGCTACATTTCATATAATTACTCTTTGATAAACAAGACATTGTCGGCTCGCACCCTGTAAGAATATTTACTAAAAATAGTAAGGTTAAAAGTAAGAAAATATTTAATCGTTTTATTTTTTTGAAATTCATATGTACGCCTCTTTTATTAAGGATTATCGGAGAATCCCACCGTTATAGTGCAGCTCATACGATTTTTGGTTATCAATTTCAATAATTTCGTATCCCCTAAAATTATCAAAAGTTCCATTATATTCATTTTTGTAAGAATATAAATTTTCTTGAAATATTTCAGGACCACGATATAGTGATTTTGTATCTACTACTCTTAAAGCATTTCGTAGAAAAGCATAAATTTGCCCTATTTGCTCTGCACTCGCATTTGGCAAAATAACACCACCCGAGTAAACCATAGACCAGATTGAATGACCTTGATACTCTACAGTTTCTTGACCAACAAAAAATGCCGAACCAAAGTAAATGTCCCGGTAGAAAAAATCTCCCAAATGGTATTCTAATTGCTTAGATCCATTTAACAAAGGTGTTACAGACGCTTCATCTCCTTGATAAGCGTAAGTTTGTTGTTTTGCTTGAACAAGAAAATGGGTAAATACTTCACGATTAAACGACATTTAGACCTCTCCTTAAAATGGTGTTAGTTCCTTTAGGCATTTGTTCCCTTTCAAGCTATCTTTCATTAATAAATTCTTTAGGAATGAAAATTTTATTTCCTGACTTCTCCTCAAACTCAACACCTTGTTCTGTCCAAGACACTTTTGATTCTTTAATATATCCTTCTATATTGTTTATATGATTTATATCTTCATGAAATGAATGGTCTATTGTATACCCATACACAGGTTTCCCTTCATCTTTCCCTACATATATGTAATATCTTCTAGCAAATGATCCTGGAAATCTACTCAAATCAAGATCGTTTTCAACCACAGATAGATAGTATGGTGGAGGCACCTTGTAGCTTAAATCATTAGTTTGTTTCCAAGTATATATAACTCGATTCGTTGGACGAATAATAAAATGAATTGAGGATAATGTTAGTATCACTATAGTGATCGCTATTAAAAATAGCGTGGAAGTTTTGATATTGATTGTTTTATTCATTATTATCCCCCCAAAATGATCGAAAAAACAATGGCATTGTTTTTCTTTCCTTATTATACCATGTTACTGCCTCATGCTTGCATAATAAAACGCCCCCATAGCCTGAGCTAAAGGGGCGTTATTTTTGTCTATTATTTCATTTAACTAGTCAACTTGTGAAATCCATAAACCCTTGCTATGCAAAGTTTTATATGGCGCTCCCGAGATGACTCGAACATCCGACCTAACGTTTAGGAAACGTTTGCTCTATCCACTGAGCTACGGAAGCGCGGCAAACATGATTATAGCATAAATCTGTAACGAAACGAAAGTGGGGGTTAGGTCAATATTTCATCTGCGTATAATGGGCCAATTACCTTCTGATAATAGGCTTTTTTGCCATCGCTAAAAAAAGTGATGGTTCGACATCAGACTTCGATAAACTTTGCGGAAATAGTTCACTATACTAAGCTTTATAAGCATACAACATGATTCCACGATAGAAAAAATAAGGCTGGAGGGTTGTAAATGGACTATCATCATTATCAATCTCTGAAGCATTTAGTCGGATGCCGCTTAAAAAGAAATATTTTTAGCAAAAAGGGAGTTCTCGTGCTGTCGCAATCGACGGTTTTGACGGAACAGCACTTGCGCTTGGGGATTTTACAAAAAGCGGGTCTGACCATGGATGATGTGATGCCTGAAGATGAGAATAATATGGATTTAGTTCTGGATGAAGCACTAGTTCAGGTACGTAATATTTTTTGGGAAGTGAAGCATACGAATCGAATTGCATTGATTAATGTAAGAAATAAGATTATTCCCGCCATTCATAAAATTTCCGATAACTCCGGAAT
>JAQBPR010000196.1 GCA_028287395.1 Bacilli bacterium | reverse complement strand
AGACTCTTGGATTTTTTCTATGACATCTCCCATTAACTCAGAGACGCCCCCACCAATTAAAACAAATTCCGGATTTAATAAATTCACTACGTTGGCAATATTGATCGAAAGATGCAAAATAAAGTTTTCGATAATTTCAGAAGCCGCTTTGTTACCTTGTGTATATTCAATGAAAAGCTGATCCAGTGAGCTATAATATTTTTCAAGAGCGCTTCCGGATACCTTTTTTTCAAATACTCCGAATTCCCCTAAATGATTTTCCTGTCCCTGCTTTATGTCATTTTCACTGATGTTATAAGCTATTTCTCCAGCTGCGCACTGATGGCCCTGAATTAATTCACCGTTTGCCACAATAGCGCTGCCCACACCGGTTCCAATCGCTATGAAAAACAAATCATCGGCATTATTTCCAGAACCCAACCATCGTTCCCCCAAAGCCGCACAATTCACGTCATTATTAATAAAAACAGGAAAACGAAAATGTTCTTGCAAATTGCTTTTTAAATATAAGTTTGTCCAATTAAGTGCAGGGGCATCCACGACTAAGCCTTCTTTGGTCGTAATCCCTGGAACACCAACCCCCATAGCAACTATGTCTTTTTCAGATAACCCGGCTTTATTTATGCTTTGCTTTATGATTTCTATGATTTTTTTAGTGTCGCTTGTGGTTTGAAATTTTTCTCTGAATTCAATACAGCCGTCGAGATCAGTAATAACGACAAGAATTTTCGTTCCTCCTATATCTACTCCGATCCCATAAGCGGATTTTGGATTGAATCCCAGTTCCACTCCTCTTCGTCCGCCTTCACTGGTAGAATTCCCGTAACCTAATTCAACAACGAGCTTTTTTAAAAGAAGTTCCTCTACAATAGAAGAGACGGTTGAACGGCTCATTTTCAATTTTTGTGCTATTTGAGCTCTGCTTAAAGGTTGATATGATCTTATTGTATTGAGAATTAAAGATCGATTTATTTTTTTCATAATATCTAAGTTCACTTTTAGATTGTTCAAAAAGGCACCTCCTTTTAGTTAGTTTGTACTAAGTGAAAACAAACATGACGTAATAATATTATAAAACTTAAGTCACTGTCAATATCGATATCCTTAACATAAATGACTTTAATTTTTATATTTGTAAGCATGACTATTTATAGAATGTAAAACGTTTACAATCTCTTGTTAGTTTGTTCATAGTCGAAACAAACTATTAAAATTATTTAATCATTTTTCACTCTATTTGTCAACATAATTTCTTAACATTATCTTTTCCAATACCTCCAAAAATGCTTTAGCCGACATATGAAAATATCCCCGTCCCAATACTTGACATTCAAACGATTGGGAGTTGCCGAAAAGTTGTTGCAACAGAAGAATGAAAGTATCACAGCCATTGCGCTATCTGTTGGATTTAGCAACGCGTCTTACTTTTCATCGGTTTTTCAGAAGCAATTCGGATGTTCTCCGCCCAAGTACCGAAGTAGTCGGACAGATCCGTCCGAAGGCCGCTAAATAATTAATTAAAAACTTGCCGTTGCTTATGATACGATTCAGCATATCACAAGTAGGGCGATTTTTGGGCTTCAGGATAAACACCAATGGTTCCAACTAAGTTGCGTTGAAAATCGTACCTGCTGAACACGTATCATACAAGAGGCAGCAATTTACTACTTCGCTTCGCTCTCGGCTTCCCATCTGGATATTTCATCTCGAACCCGAGGCGCCACTTCCGTTCCCAGCAGTTCAATGGCTCTCATTACATCCGCATGAGGCATCGTCCCAACCGGTACATGCAGCAAAAAGCGTGTGATACCTACATGTTTGCGAAGGTGAATGATTTTCCGGGCAACCGTCTCCGGATCACCTACGTACAATGCTCCTTCAAAGCCACGCGCGGCATCAAAGCTTGAACGGTCGTAATGCCCCCAGCCCCGCTCCTTTCCAAGCGAATTCATGGTTGCCTGAGTGGAAGGAAAAAACTTGTCGGCCGCAAGCTGGGTATCCTCTGCAATGAAACCGTGTGAGTGTGACGCAACCGGCAACTTCGATTCGTCATGACCTGCGTGAGCGGCCGCTTTCTTATAGAGTTGCACGAGCGGCGCAAACTGCATTGGACTCCCTCCAATAATCGCCAGAACAAGCGGCAGACCGAGCAGGCCTGCGCGGATAACAGATTCCGAGTTGCCCCCGCTGCCAATCCACACCGGCAAAGTATTCTGAACCGGACGCGGATACACGCCCAGATTATTAATCGCCGGCCTATGCCCGCCTTTCCAATTTACTTTCTCAGACTCCCGTATTTTTAATAACAACTCGAGCTTCTCTTCGAACAGTTCATCGTAGTCATTTAAATCATATCCAAACAGCGGGAAGGATTCGATAAAAGAACCCCGACCCGCCATAATCTCTGCACGTCCATTTGAGATTCCGTCGAGCGTAGCAAAATCCTGAAACACGCGCACCGGATCGGCAGAAGAGAGCACCGTGACCGCACTTGTCAGCCGTATCCGTTTCGTCTGTGACGCAGCTGCAGCCAGCAAAACTGCAGGAGAAGACGCCGCATAATCTTTACGATGATGTTCGCCCACGCCAAATACATCCAACCCTACTTGATCTGCAAGTACAATTTCCTCGACAACCTCACGCAATCGCTGTGCATGACTCATCACCTCACCTGTTTGAACGTCCGGTGATGTTTCTACAAACGTGCTCACACCTATCTCCACCTACAATCCCTCCTA
>JAQBPR010000087.1 GCA_028287395.1 Bacilli bacterium | reverse complement strand
TAATACCGCAGACTCAAACGGCTCACCGCGCACGCGGAAATGCAATAGGTCGCAATCCATTCCATTGATTCCAATAGAGCACATAATTTGATGATATACTGAATGCAATATGAAAGCGGGAGCGTGTATGTATGAATACACAGTATTGGCGTGAACAACGTTTAGAAATGGAAAAGATGGCCTCAGATACACTCCAAGCACTAGATGCCTATGGCAAGCAGTATGACAGTGCCTATAAAACGGATAAGCCTAATAAGAACCCATATGTTCCGCATGGTTGGGATGCTTTCTCTACAAAGAAGATCAAGTATAGCCCAGAGCAGCAAGATGCACAAGAAGAGTTGGACGACAACCGTGAAGCTATTTTAGACTTAATCGGAAAGAGAATACAGGAAAATGGTGGTATCTACGATGGCCACACATTCCCTGAGCTTTTATATCCCTCTCATTTGGACGAGGATGAAGCAAAGTTAATTCACGACTATCCTCGATTACTTGATGCGATGAAAGAGGATAGTCGACGTGATCGTGGGGGCATTTTATTTCATTTTGCAAATAGTCTTCACTTGCACAAAGATAACCCCGAAAAGCAGAAAGCCTTGTATGATATGTTAAGTCATGACTTAGACCACCATAAATTTTGGGGTTGGAAAGATACGATAGATCCGGATGATTATGAACCTTATGGGGAAAAATCAGCTGCGTATTGGCGCGGACAGCGCGAGGTAATGGAGAAGATGGCAACCAAGAGCCTACACCGAGGTGTAGGACGAAGAGAGCTCACCGATTATTTTTCAAAAGGTATTGAGAAAGAAATGAGTCCACAAGAAACCGCTAAACTGCATACAGCAGAACTAGAAGCTGATGTCGATTACCACAAACAACAAGTTGGTACTGGCACTACTGAATCACACAACGCATTCCTATCACACAAGTTGGAGATAGCTAAAAACAAATTAGCTCGGCATCTCAAGCGGACGGAAACACAATTAAAACCTAGCCACATAGCTAAACAACAAAAGACACATGACAAAGTGAATGCGTTTCTAACTAGCTTTAGGATAAACAAGTAAATAGCGTGCCCTGGGGCACGCTATTTACTTTAGGATCCACATTTATTTCATTCGTTTCAACACTTCTTCGGTCACTTCAGATAATGTGGTTGTCGCTACTGCGAAATCATTTAATGAAATTGGCAATGCGCAGCAGCCTGCGTAATAAATTAAGTCTTTCACCAACTCTTCATGACTCATCTCTGTATATTTACTCATACCCATAACTCCCTTATTCCTTCACTTGCTCGGCTTTTTTGTCGAGCGGGTTCAAATTAAAATGACTTTCAACGCATAATTTCCAAACATCGGGATTAATATGCGTTCTTCCACAATAGGGACACGTATACAGCGGCATCCTACTTCACCTCACTCACACCAAATTAGGATAACACGATTTCAGATCAACCTGAAGATCATGCAGTAACTTCGCCATTTCAAGCACTTCTTGCTCTGTGATAATGCTGTAATTCCATTTGCCTAATAACTCGCGTAATCGTGTGATCATAGTGCCTCATCCTTTGGTGGATTTCCATCCACATTTAATGGTGCTACGGGTATATTTAATTCCAACCGCATATTATCAATTGTGTGTTCAGCTTCACCAGCACCATTATCACGGTTATATAACCATGGATCAAAATAATAAGTCACCTGTTCATGAGGAAGATTTTCTGCAATCTTCTCTTCATCCCAACCAAATCGAACAAATTCATTGCGTTGTCCTTCGCGGCTATGCATTCTTATTTTCATAACACGACCATTAACGTAGTCACTATCTAAAGTAAATTGATCAACAGCTTCCTCTGGTGTCATGTCCCGAGGAATAAAGTGTAGAAAACCAAGACCTTGTGGTCTTGCATTATTATATAATCTACGAAACACTTCAACTTGATCTAAACCTGTAATATCCACAACATTTTCTATAGCCATTTTAAAATCCTCCTAATATAATTTTGATTGTCTTCTTTGATCATTCAACAGGCGTCCAGTCCTCAAATAATTCTTCGACGCTGATCTGTCGCCTGATACCCATTTCCGTCGTATATAGTCCTGGTGTTGGGCTATTTTTCTTATACTTGATGCCCAATTGATCTGCAGTCTTTAACACTTTATCCCAATCCAGTTGATTATTCAGATAGTGGAGCTTTAATGCCTGACCCTGCTTACCCCACACGCCGTCTGGGTTTCCAAGGAAATACTTGTCCTTAACTAATGCAGCCTTGTCCCACCCTTGATATTTCTCTAGCCATGCCAACCCTAAATCGAACAATCGCTCCGGTCCGTACTCTTCATAAATACGTGCTTCCATCGTGCACATTACAATAGGTTCACCCTTGCGATACAACAGTAGGCGATAGTGACCTAACATGCGCTCCATGTACACGATCGCCTGACCCACGACTTTTTGATAGTAGCGAAACTTCGGGCTAAAGAACCAACCGTCCACCGGCAGTCCATAATGTACAAACTTTGTTTTCGGCTCCATTGATATCACCTCACTCATGATTCAATTTTTCTTCTTGTTCACAACGTCGACGACGCTTCTCTTCCACGGCTTTGTTACCCATATCAGATAAAGCTTTGTTGAACTCATTAAACATGGTTTCTATGACCTCGATGGTATCTTGATCCTTATACTTGTCTACGATTTCAAGACATTTTGCCTCGTATTCATCTAATAAATCTTGCCTAAAAAATGTCTTGAGGTAAAGACTCAGATTGAATGTTCGCTTCATTCCCATGGTAAGCAATCATTTCCTTTCTACATGTACTTAAAGAACGCCTCAACATTGAAACTTTGATCTTCATCATAATTTAAGACGCACGGTGTAAACTGGTAATCTGCCGTATTGTTTTTATAGTTTTGTGCTATCGTATGCGCAATCCATCCTTCAGCTTCTTTTCGCGTCTTAAACCCTACCTTGGCTTTGTAATACGTGCAGCTGCCGCTGTGCCATTGGCTAGCCAATTTATCATCGAACACTTTCAGTAGCCCAACCCACTTGTTCGTTTCAACTGCCTGAACCTCCAAAGCATTCAAGTCGCCTTGATCATTGCGCTGACAGTGATCATGCAAAGCCACGTAGATTACACTTTTGCCGGACGCATCGGGGATATGAAACATATAACCGCGATCATCATGTGTAAAGATTTGATAGCACATACCTTCGTACCAAATGATGTGGTTGTTATCTGGTCTGTCAATCATACTCATGGGTGATTCTCCTTTAAATAATTTGTAAAATCAGTATAGATGCCGCGCCACAGTTCCTCTTGCTTTTGCAGTATGCGTCCCAGCATTGTATCATCTTGACCTGCTTGCTTCGCATTCTCCTCACACCGGTCGAGATACACTTTGATGCAGGTGAGCCATTGCCACAATTCTGTCCCATCCAGGCTTCGCGTATCATCGAACCGCAGCCCTGTACCAAATACTAAGTTTATGAGCCGTTGCTGTACCGTGTGTACAGCAAGCACTAATTTAACTTCAACGCTATAGTAGGACTGGCGTTCTAATTCGATTTCCATGTTAGCAACTGCAGTTGTAGTGTATATCATTAATTCATTGAGTGGTTCGGTACGCACCAAGGTTTTTCCGTTTAATTGTTGTTTTAGGGATGATTCTGACACGGGCGATCCTCCTTAATCAGGTCTGTTTTTAAAAAGCGCTTTGATTTCCAAATAACACGGGTCACACATCAGTAGTGAATTTCCGTTGTGATTGTAAATAAGCCGACAGGTAACAATGCCAGTGAAACAACATCCACAACGGAACAAATGAGTTGTACATCCAACAATTTTCATGGGTCACTACCTATCCTTAATGTTAATAAACAGATACTGTCACTTTAATTTGTACAGTTATTTCATAATCACACTGACATTTTATTTTTGGCGTTTCCCATGTATAGCCATATATAGAAGATTGCTGGTTATTTGGTTTTGTGATATGACTTTCGTATTCATGATATGACTTGCATTCTGGGCATGTGATAATGTGAACAACCACTGTTTTGTCACCTCACTACCTATCCACAATGAAACCTTGGACATGCTCTGTTTTTACTAAGTAACGGATCATCTTAGTTTTCCTTTCGCTTTTTTATAGGATTACCATCCGGATCAAGCCCAAAGGCTATATTGTTTTCCCTATCCGCTGCTTGCCGTTTAATTTTTAAATCTTCGCGACTAACCGTAATAGTGCCTTGTTCTAACCCTGTATCTCTTTCCTCTTGGCATTCCGAACAATTGTGACCACTGTAACCACCATGATAATAGCAATCCCCCATATTTTGCGTCCTCCATTTTTTAAATTGTCATTGCGTTAAATTCGCTCTGTCTTCACCACATCAAATTTTGTCTTTTGAATGGTACTCGTGCTACCGCTACCTAAATCGTTATTGACAATATATTGGCTTTCAGTCTCTCCAATTACGGAATACTCCTTGCCGTTCGTTAATCCATCAAGATGACCTGTATCGCCCTTGTAGACTACAAAGGGTCCTTTTAATTCTTTTAATTTTCGGATCGATTCCTTATACCTTGCAATCGCATCATTACTTTCATCATCTAGTATTTGATTCATGCTTGTGACGATAAATTTTCTTAACCTCGCTGCTTCCAAAGCTACTCGATAAACATCAAAATTGATTTCGCCTTCAAATATTAAATCATCGGTATCTTTCCAGTTGGGATAGTAGGACTTTTGCCCTTTGAAAAATTTATACGTCGTTCTGCATTTGAGGATGCTATACTCTTCCTCGTCATTTAATACATAACAACCATCATAATAATTGGGATTATCCTCTAAACGTTTACTGGACGTACCAACCAACGAATGACTTTGCAATGCAGGCTGCAACCCATACAATACGGTTTTTAGTTGTTCGATGATCTCGTCCTTTGATAAGGTTACTTTGTCATACGGATACATGCGATATGTGGGTGCTGCAAAGAAAAAACTCAGATACAGAAATCCATCGTATAGTTTTAATCGTACATACTGCCTAACATGTTCCGATAAGTGTAACAAACATAAGGCGGGGTTGTGTGTGTATTTTCCGTTGACGACCTCATCATGGTTATCCACAATGGTGACTGGATAACCTGTGTAAATAGAGTCTTTCACAATCACCCCATATGTATCGTCCATCGGATGATTTTTAAAGCTTTCCGTTTTCAAATTGTAGTTGATCATGAAATGCCATGCCCCCTCTTCTTAATGTGTGTTGCCTTGCAAATCGCACAAGAAATTGTGCGAAATTTAATGTCTCCGCGTATTCCTATTCTTTGGATATCGCATAATGTCGTTGTCACATCATCGCTTGCAACGTCGGAAACGATATGGGATGTTTGGTTCGTGCAAGTCACGCCATAGACCATAAAGTCCTCATCAATGATATTCTCTTGCAATACTGTATCGACTAAGATAAATTCATTGTTTGCGATTCTCAAAAAGTCCCTGTCACGATCAGACTCCTTGTCGTAAGCCCATTGTATATCACAACCATCAAAGGTGATCGCAGGCTTACCCGTATTATCCGGATACCAAGCAAACGTTGTTCTACTGATACCTTTACACAAGCCTAAATTAACTGCTTTGTTGGTGACTTTTTCTCCCCTCCGATAGACGATCGATTCAAAAGAACAAGTGACAAAATAAGGTAACATAACGATTTTCTCCTTTCGTTTTCCTACTATTCTTATAACAGTAAATCCCAAAATCAACATAAAACAACTGCGGCCTGAAGGCCGCAGTTGTTGACTCATGAATCCCCTTTAATTATCTAACGCATCAATCATACCTTTAATTTCTTCAATGGATTTACTTCGCACATCTTCATTTTGTTTAGTTGATAAAATTTCCAACAACTCTTGTTTCTTCTCTCTTTTTTCCTTCTCTTTCAGTTTTATATCTTGTTCTGTTAATTTAACCTGGACGATATACTTCACAATTTCAATTTTTGTATCTAACTCTTGATCTTGCTTGGTTCTTGTATTTAGCAAACTTTCCTCTTTGACTTGTTTTAATCGAAAATTTAAATCTTTAAAAATCGAATCCAAATTTTCAGGGGACAAATCCCATAAATCCTCTACGGATATTATTCCTTTAAAGGGAAACCTCATTTTAGTTCGCACTGCCATTTCAAACATTTTTTCATTTGTCATTTCGATATGCTCCTTTAATTTTATAATTTTATTTTGATCACTCTTTCGGACTGACCTTTAACTTTCATCAACAATTCATTTCGCTTGGTGGACGAGAAACCTAATCCAGATAATTGATCTGCTACATTTTCCACGGCCATCTTACTGCCAATGGCTTCAAAGGCTCGCTTGTGTTGCATCAACTCCTCTCTTAAAAACTCATTGTAAAATCCATTGGGTTGTTCTGGGTTCGTACAGCCTTTTAACATGAAGAAATAATGTTTATGACCGATTCCCTTCTGCTCATCCCAATAGTTTGGAGAGAACATGACAACAGACACGGGTATAAATTGGTTTGTTTTAAGCCCCCATATTTCTTTTGAAGATGTCTGGGAAGGTAATTTTTCTGTAATCGTAAAGCCATTCTTTCTGCTAAAGTGAACTATGGCTACTTGAACTTCTTCTTTCTGTCTTAGTTCTTTATCGTATTCGAAGGAATGCAATTGACCGTCGAATTCTATTTCCGCTTTAAAACCACTCTTGCCTCCATTGTGACTGTAATTGTGTACCCACAATGGATAATCACCTTCTAACATCTTACTTCTATCTGTCCAAGTGATATTTTCGACAGCAGGTATGCCCCTTTTTGGATGCTGGATGTCGACATCTAATTGACCGGTAGTACGATTGCTTAGACTTCTATTGCCAAAGTGAATTACATAGTTATTCGGTTCCTTACAATACGCATCAAAATCATTACCATTATATTCAGTGCCATCATTCCATTGAATGGAAAATCGTAGTACACCTTCGACATTTCCGCCTGCTGATTTGACATTGTCTTTCATGGAGCTATCCGTAATATTGCCCGTGTATGCCCAGCTGGAAGCATTAGTCCATTTGAACATTGATTTGCTATCTTTATTTACCGGTGCTATTAAAGAGACCGCGTTGTTCGCATGTTTGTTCTCGAAAAATGCTTCCAGTTCGACTGCAGAAGGTAAAATGTTTTGTATAAAATCATCCACAGATACTTCCTCTACTCTAGAGAATTTCTTAGGATCGACGACAACGTCATTCAATAATTCCTTGAGTGTGCCAACACCTTGAATCCGCTTCACTGAATCTCTATTGGAGAACAAGATGTTATTCACATTGATATCATCCAAATTGGAAAATCGCCTCGGTAGTGAATCCAGATAGCCCTGCTCTTCAATCGTCTTGATGGCGTCATCGCGCATTTTTGCCGTATAGATAGGCTTCACTCTTTTAAAGTTTTCAGGCGCAACTATTTTCTCCCACTTTCTTACAGCTACATCTAAATCCACATTTTCGCTTATATCGATGAGTAAAGTTCCCATACTGTGATTCCTTATTTTACTAATAGACCCACCGATTTCCCCAGACTGCGCCCATGTATAATTATCTTTTTCATTGTTTGTGTGCAGGTGATCATATTCTTGTTTGAGTTTAAGAAACTCATTTAATGCACCTTTCCACTCTGCACCTTTGTGCAATGAGTTTTGTGAGATGAGTTCTAGCACCGTAAGCACGCTGTAATCCATTATTTCTTCGAGTGACCTTTTAAATACGTTTCTTGCATCTCTGTATGTTCCTTTGATTCCTCCCTCCGATTTGCTGCTTTTATCCACAAACATTTCTGGCAACTCTAAGTATAAATGCTGCCATTCAGCTACTTCGTCATTTTCTAATTTTTCAAAGTTTTTATCCGTTCCTATTTTTTTGAATTTGCTCACAAATACATTGGATACCACATGAGATTTTACATAGGCGGATAGGGCGTTGATGACGGGTTGAAATACGATATCATTCGTTTCGAAGTCCCAAATAGTCACGATTTTATTATCTTTAATGGCAACTACATTCCCCATATTTTTAA
>JAQBPR010000086.1 GCA_028287395.1 Bacilli bacterium | reverse complement strand
ATTACAGCCTTGCAAACAGAGTACTCGCTTTGGAGCAGGGATGTGGAGGATGAGATACTGCCCACTTGCCGGGAGTTAGGTATTGGTTTTGTGCCTTACAGTCCTTTGGGCAGAGGATTTCTTACAGGTCAGATTCAGCGTTTTGAAGATTTGGCGGAGGATGATTATAGACGGTTCTCACCAAGATTTCAGGGTGAAAACTTTAATAAAAATATTGAGCTGGTCCACCGTATTCGCGAGATCGCCCAAGAAAAAGACTGCGAGCCTTCACAGCTAGCTTTAGCCTGGCTGCTTGCTCAAGGTGAGGATATTGTCCCTATTCCGGGAACTAAGCGAAGAAAGTATCTCGAAGAAAATGTCGGCGCGCTCCAGGTGCAGTTGACGGGTGACGAACTAGCGAGAATTAATGAAGCTGCCCCTAAAGGAGCAGCAGCAGGGGATCGTTACGCTGAGGCATCAATGAAAAGTTTGAATTTATAGCATTCGCAGACATTTAACAATCAAGGTTCTCCTCTGGGGAACCTTTTTCTTTTATTCCCTCCAACGACATTGAACGAACTTGTCAAACATTTGTCGTTTTCTCTGCCGGTTTGGAGTTGTTGTGGTGATGCGAATAGGGCATAATTAGGGTAACGAGATTGAGAGAGAAGAGGAATATAGATGCGTAATTCAGAGCTTTTTATCGACGCATGTCTAAAACAACCGATTGATACTGTGCCTGTTTGGTACATGAGACAAGCGGGTCGGTACGATCCGGACTATCGTAAAATTAAAGAGAAATATACTTTGTTGGAAATTTGTCAGCAACCCGAATTGGCTGCGGAAGTAACCATGATGCCTGTCCATAAGCTTGGTGTGGATGCGGCTATTCTTTATTCGGATATTATGAATCCAGTCGCTTCTTTAGGAATTGACTTTGATATTGTTAAAAACATTGGTCCGGTTATTCATAATCCGATTCGTTCTGCTGCGGATGTGGACAGGCTGCGTCCGATTAATGTGGAGCAGGATTTGGGACATGTGATTCGGACGATTGAGATTTTGGATCGCCAGCTCACGGTGCCGCTTATTACATTTGCTGGTGCACCATTCACGATCGCCAGTTATTTAATCGAAGGGAAGCCTTCGAGAAATTATTTGAAAACGAAACAGCTGATGTACAGTGAACCTCAGGTTTGGCACTCCCTGATGGATAAATTAGGCGATATGGCGATAACCTACTTGAAGGCGCATATCGCTGCGGGCGCGAAAGCTGTGCAGCTGTTTGACAGCTGGGTAGGCGCTTTATCTCCCTTTGATTTCCAAACATTTGTACTGCCGACCATAAAACGCATTTTTGCTGCCCTTGCGCCCTTACCGCAGCCCAAAATTTATTTTCCTGGTGTCAGTTCAGGCGAACTCCTGCCATTGTTATCTTCCATTGAAGCCAATGTGATTGGTTTGGATTGGCGTGTGTCGATCCAAGAAGGACGTAAGCGTCTGGGTGAACGTTTTGCCGTACAGGGTAATTTGGACCCGACCATTTTGACAGCGCCGATTTCGGTCATTGAGAGCTATGCCAAAGCGATTATCGATGAAGGCATCAAGCAGCCTGGATTTATTTTTAACTTGGGTCATGGACTGTTTCCAGAAGCATCGCTTGACAAATTAAAGCTGCTGACTGATTTTGTTCATCAATATTCAACCTCTGTTTTAAGTCAACAGCTGAAGGGAAGTGCGCTTTAATGGAAAAGCGAAAAGTCGGCGTATTGGTTATGTCTTACGGTACCCCAGAAAGTCTAGACCAAGTCGAAGCATACTATACGCATATTCGTCGCGGTAACGCGCCAACTGCAGAAATGCTGCAGGATTTAACCCGTCGCTATGAGGCCATCGTTGGCGGGTTTTTTCCATTGCGTGAAAATACGAACAAACAAGTGAAGGCGTTGGAGGAAGCTTTAAATCGTCTTCATGCTGAAGTTGAATTTGTGTGCTACCAAGGCTTAAAGCATGCGCATCCCATGATCGAAGAGGGCGTTCAGCAAATGGTGAAGGATGGGATTACAGAAGCCATTGGCGTCGTACTGGCTCCCCACTATTCCACAATGAGTGTGGGAAGCTACATCAAACGTGCTGAACAAACGGCGCATGAATGTGGATTGAAAATGGGTTTTATTGAAAGCTATCATCTTCAACCCCAATTAATTGATGCTTTAACTGAAAGAGTGGAAAAGGCTCTGCGATTATTTACAGAGGTTGCACGCGACAAGGTTCGTGTTATTTTCACAGCGCATAGCTTACCCGAAAGAATTGTTGCCATGGGTGACCCTTATCCCAAGCAGCTGCTGGAAACATCCCAAGCGATTGTGGACCGCTTGCAGTTATCCAATTGGCAATTCGGCTGGCAGAGCGCAGGTCGAACAGCGGAACCATGGCTTGGACCGGATATTCTAAATGTTTTACGGACGATTCGTCAGGAACAGCATGTTTTGCAAGCACTTGTCTGTCCCATTGGCTTTGTTTCAGATCATTTGGAAGTCTTGTATGATTTGGATATTGAAGCACAGGCTTTGGCTAAGCAGCTGGGGTTACACTTAGAAAGAACAGCTTCCTTGAATGTGGACCCATTGTATATGGCGGCATTAAGCGAAGTCATCTTCGCCAAGCTGAAAGGGGAGTCGTAATGGAGCGGCAGCCCAAGCAAATTATTATTCTAGGCGGTGGCATCAGTGGACTGAGCGCCGCTTTTTACGTTCAAAAATTTTTCGGTGAACTGAAATGGCCTGTTGAGATTACAATCATTGAACAAAGCGATACGTTCGGCGGTAAAATTAATACTTTGCATAAAGAAGGCTATGTCATTGAAAAAGGACCCGATTCCTTTCTTGCCCGCAAAACACCGATTATAGAGCTAACCAGAGAGCTTGGTTTGGAAGATCAATTGGTGGCAACGAATCCTCAAGCGAAAAAGACGTATATTCTCCATCGCGGGCGCCTTCACCGAATGCCGCCCGGCTTAGTGTTGGGCATACCGACGCAAATTACACCCTTTATGAAAACCAGTTTACTGTCTATCAAGGGGAAAATAAGAGCGGGATTTGATCTGTTCCTTCCACGTCGAAAGCAAGTATCTGATGAATCGCTGGGTGGGTTTCTAAAAAGAAGGTTAGGTAAAGAAGTGGTCGACCACATCGCCGAACCGCTGCTTGCAGGCATATATGCCGGCGATACATTCAAGCTTAGCTTACAAGCGACTTTCCCCCAATTTCAAGCAGCAGAGCAAAAGCATGGCAGTGTGATTATGGGCATGCTGGCGAATAAAAAAAACGCGCCATCCATTACTAATGTTCCACCGCAAGCGAAGAATAGTTTGTTTTTATCTTACCGGAACGGCTTACAGACGCTTGTCGATGGTTTAATTGCCGCTCTTGAAGGTGTGAAATTACGCTCACAAGAAACGGCGATGGGCATCCTTGCGAAAAAGGAAGGGTATGAAATTAAATTAACGAATGAAAGCACTTTAACCGCCGATGCCGTTATTGTCGCTTTACCCGCTTATGCTGCGGCAAAGCTAATCCCACAGCTTCCTTCCGTCTCTACTTTGGCTTCGATTCCTTATGTATCCGTTGCGAACGTCATTCTGGCATTCGATTATGCTTCATTAGGGCACGATCTCGATGGTTCTGGTTTTGTCGTACCTCGCAAAGAAGGTCGTTTTATTACGGCATGCACCTGGACTTCAGCTAAATGGCAGCATACCGCTCCTATGGAAAAAGCGCTTTTGCGCTGTTATGTCGGACGTTCGGAAGAAGAAGGCTGGACGGCTTTGTCCGATCAGGAAATTGTCGAACGCGTTCGCGAGGATTTGCGGCAATTAATGGGGATTACGGCCGAGCCATTATTTTATGAAGTGACGCGATTACTTCATTCCATGCCGCAATATCCGATCGGGCATTTGCAGAATATTCAACAGGTTCGCGATGAATTAGCTGCGCTGATGCCAAGGGTATACTTAGCAGGGGCAGGCTACCATGGTGTTGGTTTGCCTGATTGCATCCAGCAAGGCAAAGAAGCCGCGCAGCAACTGGTTATCTCGTTGACTGAGGCGGCTCCATAAAGGTGGATTAATTATCTTAATTTTGTAAGATCAAGGTTCAAATCATTGCCGTTGGGCATTAAAATTTGTTTTTCCTGTAAATCTCTTAATACCTGCATTAAAATGGGTTTTTGGACATTGGACATTTGGGAAAGCTCATCATAGTTAAGCGCAATCCGTATTTTAATCAAATTGCCTTCACGTATGCCATGCTTGTTAGCCAATTGGATAATATTCTTCAAAATCCGCGTTCGTGCATCAAGGA
This sequence comes from Bacilli bacterium, assembly GCA_028287395.1. Taxonomy (GTDB): domain Bacteria; phylum Bacillota; class Bacilli; order Paenibacillales; family NBRC-103111; genus Paenibacillus_AC. The sequence continues at coordinate 57,631 of JAQBPR010000086.1, read as the reverse complement.
AGGTAAGATCATTAACATGCTGATTCGTATCGCGAAGTCGTTGACAAAGCTCACGCATAATGCAAAGATTAATTTCAAAGTTGGATTTCAAAATTTCAAAGAAGCTGCTGGCGGACAAGGAAATTAATGTGCATTCTTCAAGCGTTTGAGCTGAGGTGGAGCGTGGCTTGCCATCAATGAGCGATAATTCGCCGAAGCTGTCCCCGCTTTTAAACATCGATAATACTTTTTCTTCACCGTTATGACTTGTATAAATTTTGACAGAACCGGAGAAAACGATATAAAAGGTGTTGCCCGGCTCGTTTTGTTGAAATAAAACGGTTGATGGTCTGAATGATTTTCTTGAGCAAGCATTGGCAATCGTTTCTAATTGCTCATCGTTCAATTGCGAAAATAATTGAACTTGTTTTAAAAAAGTTTGAATCATCAGTAATGGTCTCCTTTTTCTCGATAGCTTTCAAATGCTATATGAATGCATTGATTTAAAATATATACAAACAGTTTACCATACTTACGATAAAAAAGAAGATAGGTGTGTAGAAAATGAAACGTAATTCGTTGCGGTTGGATGAAAAATCAAAGTCAGCGTTCGACGAGGCTAAAAAATATATCCCCGGAGGCGTCAATAGCCCGGTTCGTGCTTTTAAATCCGTAGGTCTCACACCGATTTTTGTCGAAAAAGGGGCGGGCTCGCGGATTTTTGATATCGATGGCAATTCTTTTATAGACTACATCGGTTCATGGGGTCCGTTGATTGTAGGTCATGCTCATCCTAAAGTGCTGGAAGCGATTCTAGAAACCGCAGTGAACGGGACAAGCTTTGGCGCTCCGACTGAATTAGAAACACGAATGGCGCGGCTTGTTTGTGATCGTGTGCCATCCATTGAAATGGTTCGTATGGTAAACAGCGGCACGGAGGCGACGATGAGTGCCTTGCGTTTGGCGAGAGGCTATACCGGAAGAAATAAAATATTAAAGTTTGAGGGCTGTTATCACGGACATGCGGATTCGTTGTTAATCAAAGCGGGATCAGGTGTTGCGACACTAGGATTGCCTGATAGTCCTGGTGTGCCGGAAAGTGTCGCGGCGCTAACAATTACGGTCCCTTATAATAATCTTGAGTCCGTTCGGCTGGCTTTTACTCATTATGGTGAAGAAATTGCTGCAATAATTGTCGAGCCTGTTGCTGGGAATATGGGCGTAGTTCCTCCTAGCGAGGGATTCTTGCAGGGATTGCGTGAAATTACGCAAGAATATGGCAGCTTGTTGATTTTTGATGAGGTGATGACTGGATTTCGCGTTGATTATGCTTGTGCGCAGGGATTGTATGGGATTCAACCCGATCTAACCTGTTTAGGAAAGGTTATCGGCGGCGGACTTCCTGTCGGCGCTTATGGCGGAAGACGCGATATTATGGAGCTGATCGCACCAAGCGGTCCGATATATCAAGCGGGCACTTTATCGGGAAACCCATTAGCTATGGCTGCTGGCTTTGCGACGCTTAGCTTAATGCAGCCCCAAGTATATGCCGAGCTTGAACGTAAATCGGCCAGATTAGCCGAAGGCTTCACCGCAAATGCAATGGAAAGCGGGATTGCTTCCACGATCAATCGAGTAGGTTCGATGATCTGCCCATTTTTTACAGAGCATAAGGTAACCAATTATGAGATTGCCAAAACAGCCGATTTGAGCCGGTTTAATCGTTATTTTGCAAGCTTACTTGATTTAGGTGTTTGCGTTGCCCCTTCACAATTTGAAGGGATGTTCGTTTCGGCTGCGCATTCGGATGAAGATATTGAAGAGACTATTGCCGTGCATCGGGAAGCTTTAAAACGATTATAAGGCTCGGTTAATTTTGCACAATATAGTAAAGGGGCGACTAAGCTGGCACCCTTAACTTCCTTGTTGTCGCAACTAGCATCCAAGATATTTGAAAATTTCTGTCCATCTCGCTGAGATATGGAAAGAATTTCGCTATTCTCAGCCTGCTTTTCCATAATTCAGCTATAAAACCTTGAGATTGATATAATTAAAGTAAAATATTCTGTATTATCGAAATTTTTACGATATTATAGCCAAATTTTCCTTAATCAGCGCCTATTGTGCAGTTTACACATCCATTAGTGAAATTAATGCACTGCATATCGAATAAGATTCGATATACATGATTTGATGCCGAAGCAGCTTTTTCAGGATTGTAGGTATGGAGAATGGAATGCAACCCATTCTAAAAGGAACAATTGAAAAAGATCGCAATTCACTTGGCGAATGCAGCCTAAGAGAGTGCGATCTTTTTAATGTGATAAAAATTAATTCACTTTAACAGTAACATCCGTTGATGGTTCAGGTGAAGGCGTCGATGATATTGTTGGTGCTTTAGTCGATGTAGGTGCAGGCGAATTGCTTGTGTTAGGCTTTGCTGATACAACTGGTTTCGACGATGGATCATTTTTACTTCCGCTTGGCGCAGGTGTCTGTTTTTTGACTGTGGATGAAGATGCTTTAGGCGATGGTTCTTCGCCTTGCTTCGTCGTTGGAGTTAGCTCGCCTCTTGCTCGCTTGTCAGCCAATTCTTTCAAAAATGCCGGGTTATCGTAAGCTCCGCCCGGATCAATCTTCGTAATTCCATCCCAAACGCGATCGGGGACATAATCATCTGGATGATCAAAAATAAGAAAACCAGAGGGGAGTCGACGTTCGCCAAATCGACTGGAAGGTTTGGTTACCACACCTTGTCCTTTGAGCACTAATTCAGAAGAAGCCCCGCCGTCAAGGAAACCGGCATTTACAACGTCCTCCTTCATAAATAAATCCTGAACTTCTTTTTCAGTGGCGCCTATGCTGCTGGTTTGCCGACCATCTATCACAATGATAATAATGGTGCCATCCGCTTTTTGCCCTATTGCTGTACGCGGCTGGACACCTGAACCTCCATCGCCGCTTTTAATCAGCGGTACACTATTCGCTATAATACGCGGGTAAAAGGTTACGGCTTCTTTCACTTTCTTTGCATTCAATTCATTTAGACTGTATTTTCCAATGTATAAAAACCCTTGATCGTCAATGCCAACCATATGCTGTGGAGTATCTGCATTATTATCGTTAAAAAGCAGTTGACCTCCGGAAATAATAAAACCAATCGCAGCAAAGCCGTTTCCAAGTCCGTCCGGATCATCAAAGCCGCCGCCATTTACGCCTGCAATAGCACCTGTACGCTCGACCATGGAGGAGATCCGTTCGCCTTCTTTGGGCTTGGAGGGAACTACAACGCGTATACTGGTTGGATCATACACATACATCTTTTTTCCTTTCCAACGCGGTCCGGAAATATCCTCTACTTTAATTAAGTCCTCTGCTGAGCGATTTTTGCGAGTCACATCTACTAATCCTTTATTCTGAGGATCTAATCCTCTTTTTTCATTACGTGCTATTAAATCCGCAACCATTTGGTCCCGCTCGCGCCCCCCGACAAAAATCCAAGCCCAAGGCCGATGCTGCGTGGCAATGACCAATTGTGCCATTTCAACACGAAGTGATTTACCAAAGGGTGTTAAAAACAAAAAGCTGGAAAATATGAAAACGATGCTAAAAATAAGTAGTAATAGTTTCTTTAGCCAACTCCATGTACGAAGTTGACGTGTGCTTGTAATCCATATTTGTAAGGCAGTATTCAATTTATTCCTCTCCCAATTAACACTTTATAAAAACATAATTAGTATTTTAGCACAGTTGGCTTAAGCTTATATTAATTTTTTGTGACGAATTTCTATCCGTGGGCTCAATTTAATTTCCTTCTCCTCAACTATTTGCTATCTTTAAGTAGGGACATATTAAGTTTTAGAAGCAGATTAGCCAAGGGAGGAATAAGGATGGATAAGCATAGCGCTGTAAGAAGAGGGGAGTGGTTGGAGATTCCTTTGCATCGTGCAAAATCAGAATCCCTGGAAGAGTGCCTGCTTAAGAATTATTTTATTCCACAAAAACTCATAGACAAATTAAAGCAAAATAACGGTGTTCGAACGAAAGCGGAAAGTGTGCTGCTTCGTTTGTTTCCATATGAATCTGACGATTATATAACAGAATGGGCAGAGCTTGATGTGCTTTTTGAGGACGACTTTTGTCTTGTGGTTAATAAACCCGCCGGTATGGCTGTGCATCCTGCACAAGCAGGCCGAACGGGGACGTTAGCTAACATAGTAGCTTCCTATTACCAAACGACCGGTCAGTCCTGCAAAATCAGGCATATTCATCGGCTCGATGAACATACGACAGGGGCAGTGCTATATGCCAAAAATGAGCTTGCGCAAATTCAATTGGACGAACAGATGCGGATGAAATTGATTCATCGTCAATATGTTGCATTTGCGGAAGGATTGGTTCAGCCTAACAAAGGACGGATTGATGCCCCCATTGGTCGGGATCGACATCATCCCAATCGTCGCAGGGTTAGTTCTACGGGTGACACAGCCGTGACTCATTACGAAGTGATAGAGACTTTCAACGATGCGTCGTTACTAAATTTACGATTGGAAACAGGTCGTACACATCAAATTCGAGTGCATCTAAGCCACTTGCTACATCCATTGATTGGCGACGCAGTGTATGGCGGAAAAACAAAGCGGCTGAGTCGACAAGCGCTGCATGGAGAAGTTCTTTCTTTTTCTCATCCTTTTTTCGGTGATGCTTTGGACGTCCACGCACCGTGGCCAAATGACTTATTAAATCTACTTGCCGAGCTTCGTTTATCGATACTGTAACGGGCAGCAAGCTGTCCGTTACAGTATCGTTGAAAAATGTTGGCATGCTCTTTTCTTCCTACCCATATACTGAATGGAGTAATGTAAACAAACAACGAAAGGAGGGTTCAGCGTGGCCGAACAGCAATCAGGTTTACGATTCGATATTTACGAGCGTGTACATTTGGCGGAAGGCTTACCCGAATTGAAAGAGTTGGAATCCATTGAATTGATCCCGCATATTCAGATCATGGCAGATGGCGAGCAAGCTTTGCTGAAAGGAAATTTGTGGTTAACGGGGCAATATTTTAGTGGGCAGGATGATGAAATTCGTACATTGGAGCATTGGATTCCAGTGGAGATAACGCTGCCGTTAAATCGTGTTCATCGTTTGGAGGATATTGCCGTACAAATCGAGAATTTTGATGTAGATCTGCTATCACCGCGGACTTTAAATGTAACGGGTGTTTTATCGTTGCACGGTATCGAAGTGATCTCTACAGCTAGGGAGGATTGGCAGGAGGAAGAAGTTGTTTTTGTTAATGAAACAGAGGAAGCCAGAATTGAACAAGTGAAGCCTGTTTTTGCTGCACCGAAAGAAGATATTTTAATCGGGGATAAAAATCTAGCGGATGATGGCACTTGGTTAGAAACGATTGAAAACAAAGAAACGCTTATTGCAGACGATATAACAAAGGAAGCTATTCTATTTGAACCGAATATTGCACCGCATATAGTGGAGGATAGAAAAGATGTTAAGGTTGCCTTCACTGGTAAACCACCTTCAGAACAAGAGCATGTATTACATATCAAAAATTTACTGAATCATGATGAAGCGAACAAATGGTCAAGCCCAACTTTCGCGGACAACAGAGAGCCTATGGATACAAGCAAGGAAGGAACTCGGGGAGACGAGTTGGAATGGAAGAAGCTTTTTTTAGGGGAGCAAAGGAACGAACGGCAATTTCAAAAGCTGCGATTATGTATCGTCCAGAAAGAAGAAACGATAGACGGCATTGCTCAGCGCTATAGTATCAATCCGCGTGAAATTCTTTTGTATAATGGGCTGAATGGACAGCAAATTGCTGAGGGTCAAGTGATTTATATTCCTTCTTAAAAAGAACAGATTATGCTGGATTAGCCTAAAGCATTTATAGGATGCTTTAGGCTTGTTCTGCTCAATACATATCGAACAAAAAACCAATGTAAAATATAAAGAATAAAAATAATATGAAAACATCAAACGGATTCGGAAATAACAAGGTTCGCAAAAACTGCACGCAAATCAAAGGGAAAAGCAGGCCTTTCACTGTATATCTTACTTTTAACCACCATCGTTGCATCTAATGTCCCCCTCCTAACAAAAAGCGTATAAATAAGCTTATGAAATGGACAAGCTCTGTTATGCACAAGACGCCTAGGAATGTTGACTACACTCGTGAAAATGTTTATTATAAAATATAAAACGTAGAGAGGGAGTAGTAGGCAGCCAACCCTTCAGAGAGCGGAATGATTGAGCTGGAAGCTTCCGCAGGATGTAATTGCCGAAAGTCGCCCTGGAGTTGCAGAAACAATCGCTAGCAGCCGTTATACGACGGAATAGGCTTGCAATGTCCCTCTGTCGGTCGCAGCCGTTATCTGTTTAAGTGTCGTGTCTGCAGGTATGAGGACGCGAAATAAAGGTGGTACCACGGAAGCTGAACCTTTCGTCCTTTGCGGCGAATGGTTTTTTTTATGGAAATGGAGGGTTAAACGATGACATTAGACAATGAAACGACAATCAAAGCGGAAGCAATGTCTACGACATATGATCCGAAGGAAGCGGAACAAAAGTGGTATAAGTTTTGGCTTGAGGGGGATTTTTTTGCTGCGGGAAAAAGACCGGATGCGGAAACATACACGATTGTTATTCCGCCTCCCAATGTAACCGGGATGCTGCACATTGGTCATGCCCTTGATTTTACGCTGCAGGATATCTTAATTCGTGCAAAAAGAATGCAAGGCTTCGATACATTGTGGCTGCCGGGGACGGATCATGCCGGAATCGCAACGCAAACGAGGGTTGAGCAAAAGCTGCGTGAGGAAGGGATTACACGCTATGACCTTGGCCGTGAAAAGTTTCTGGAAAAGGTTTGGGAATGGAAGGAGCAATACGCAAATACGATTCGCGAGCAGTGGGCGAAGATGGGCTTATCGTTGGACTATTCCCGAGAACGTTTTACACTGGATGAAGGCTTGAATGACGCCGTTCGTGAAGTTTTCGTTCGTCTTTATGAAAAAGGGCTGATTTATCGCGGTAAATATATTATTAACTGGGATCCGGCTGCGCGTACGGCCTTATCGGATATAGAAGTTGAATATAAAGAAGTGCAGGGACATTTGTATCACCTGAAATATCCGCTTAAGGATGGCGGCGGGTCGATAACTGTAGCGACGACACGACCAGAAACGATGCTTGGAGATACGGCAGTAGCTGTACATCCTAAGGATGAGCGCTATAAACATTTGATTGGAAGCTTGATTGTACTGCCGATTGTCGGCCGTGAAATCCCCATTATAGCGGATGAATATGTGGACAAAGAATTTGGCAGCGGAGCGGTGAAAATTACCCCTGCTCATGACCCTAACGATTTTGAAGTGGGACGTCGTCATGATTTGCCGCAGGTATTGGTCATGGATGAAACGGGAACGATGAATGAAAACGCTGGAAAATATAATGGGTTGGATCGTTTCGATTGCCGCAAGCAAATTGTTGCGGATATGCGAGAATTAGGCGTGCTCGTGCAAATTGAGGATCACGTCCATCAAGTAGGGCATAGCGAGCGCAGCGGGGCCGTGATTGAACCTTATTTGTCCACGCAATGGTTTGTAAAAATGAAGCCGTTAGCAGAGCAAGCGATACGTGCGCAAAGGAACGGTGAAGGTGTTCATTTTGTTCCGGATCGGTTTGAAAAAATTTATTTGCAGTGGATTGAAAATGTGCGTGATTGGTGCATATCCAGACAATTGTGGTGGGGACATCGGATTCCAGCCTATTTTTGCCAGGAATGCAGCGAAATCCATGTAAGTAAAGAGGCTCCAACAAACTGCAGCAAGTGCGGAAGCGCGCGTTTAGAGCAGGATAACGACGTATTGGATACGTGGTTTAGCTCGGCGCTTTGGCCTTTTTCTACTTTGGGATGGCCAGCACAAACAGAAGATTTGCGGCGGTTTTATCCGACCGATGTGTTGGTTACGGGCTACGATATTATTTATTTTTGGGTGGCGCGGATGATTTTTACGGCCTTGGAATTCACAGAGCAAATTCCGTTTCGCGATGTGTTGATTCATGGATTGGTTCGGGATGCCGAAGGCGGCAAGATGTCCAAATCCAAAGGAAATGGTGTAGATCCGCTCGAAGTGATTGAGCAGTATGGCGCGGATGCGATGCGCTTTATGATTTCCACTAACAGCTCGCCGGGGCAGGATTTGCGATATCGTCCGGAAAAGGTGGAGCAGGCGCGTAATTTTGCCAACAAAATTTGGAATGCTTCGCGGTTTGCATTGATGAATCTGGAAGGCTTCAGCGCCCAAGATATTAATCTTAGCGGCAAATTAGGGACTGCGGACCGCTGGATTCTCCACCGCCTTAATGATACAGCGACACAGATTACGCGGTTGTTGGATAGCTATGAGTTCGGTGAAACGGGACGCTTATTATATAATTTTATTTGGGACGATCTATGTGACTGGTATATTGAGTTTAGTAAACTTTCCTTATATGGTACCGATGTGGAAGCCAAACGAAGCACACAATCTGTGCTTGCTTACGTCTTGGATCATACCCAAAGATTGCTGCATCCTTTTATGCCTTTTATCAGTGAAGAGATTTGGCAGCATTTGCCTCACGTTGGGGATACTATTACATTAGCACCATGGCCACAAGCTAATTTAGCGCATATTGCCGATGATGCTGTGCGTGAAATGGAGCATTTGATGGATGTGATTCGTGCGGTACGTAATATTCGTGCGGAAGTAAATGTACCGATGAGTAAAAAAATCGAGCTTTTATTAAAGCCTGGTACGGCAGAAACGTTAAATATTTTACAAAATAATGCCGAATATATTCGTCGTTTTTGCAATACATCCTTGTTGGAAATTAACCGTGAGCTGCAATCGCCGGAAAAAGCGATGACAGCCATTGTAACCGGGGTAGAATTGTATTTACCGTTAGCGGGATTGATTGATATTTCTCAGGAAATAAGTCGACTGGAAAAAGAACTGCAAACCCTTCATAGTGAAGTGGAGCGGATCGAGAAGAAGCTCGGCAATGATGGTTTTGTAGCCAAAGCACCGGAAAAAGTCATTGAGGAAGAAAAAGCCAAGCTTGCGGATTATGCAGATAAGCGTGATAAAGTGATTGCGCGATTGGTGGAGTTGAAAGGGTGAGTCGAGTGTTGGAAGCAAACGAAAGAGAGCAATCTAGCTTTAATCATCCCGAAGAAGCGATTAAATGGATAACGGATCGAACTGCTTTTGGGATTAAGCCCGGATTAGGCCGAATGGAAAAACTAATGGAACGATTGGATCATCCAGAGCGCAGGCTTAAATTTATCCATGTAGCAGGAACGAACGGCAAAGGCTCTACATGTGCTTTTTTAAGCGAGGTCTTATTACAAAGCGGCTATGATGTGGGAACGTTCACTTCTCCTTATATCGAAAAGTACACTAGCCGTTTGCAATACAATGGTCAGCATATCCCTGAAGCAGATTTACTTCGTCTATGCAACCTGCTGAAGCCGCATGTCGATGCTGTTGCTGAAACGGAGCTTGGATCGCCGACAATGTTTGAAGTGAGCACCGCTTTGGCTATTCTTTATTTTTCCACGGTGACTTATCCTGATTTTGTTGTTTGGGAAACGGGCTTAGGCGGCAGGTTGGATTCCACCAATATTGTCAATCCTATTATTTCAGTGATTACAAATATAGGCCATGATCATATGGAAATCTTAGGAGAAACCATTGAAAAAGTTACGGCGGAAAAAGCCGGTATAATTAAAGCGGGCGTTCCGGTCGTCAGCGCAGTAGAGCAACCTGAAGCAATTCATGTATTAGAGCAAGTATGCTCTGAAAAGCAAACTACCTTGTATCTGTTGAACAGACAATTTCATTCTAAGGCGATCTCATCGCAGTTAAATCAACAAGAATTTGATTTTCACGGACCGTTCAGAAAATTATTGGGACAGAAGATTGCATTAAACGGCGCACATCAAGTGAAAAATGCCGTTGTTGCGCTGATGACATTGGAAGTATTGCGTCAATATTATGCGGTTATTGTAGACGACGATATATTGCTTCGTGCGCTTTACGAAACGAAGTGGCCAGGTCGATTGGAAATGGTAAGCGAGCAACCAAGGATTTTATTGGATGGTGCGCATAATCCAGAGGGAGCCGAAACCCTGGCAAACGCTTTACGACAAACATACACCTTCAAAAAGCTTCATTTGATGATGGGAATGATGGCAACGAAGCATCATTCCGACTATTTAAGGCATATACTACCAATGGTGAATACGCTTATCATTACGGAACCGGATTTTCGCAATAAAATGGATGCAGTAAAGCTTGCTGAGCTTGCACGGACGCTTAAGGATGAATTAAACCTACAAATTCAAATCATCATAGAGCCGGATTGGAAGCAGGGTTTGACGCAATTGAAACATTTCACTACATCTGAAGATCTTGCGGTCATTTCCGGCACCTTGTATTTAGTTTCCGACGTCCGTTCATGGATATTATATCAATCCGATTCTGAAAAAGGTTGGTGAACAGCTGGTGAAGACAGATCAACACGTTCATTTTATAGGCATCGGCGGGTATGGTATGAGTGCAATTGCCAAGGTGATGCTGGAGATGGGTTTTGAAGTTTCCGGTACCGATATAGCACATCAGGAATTGACAGAAAAGCTGGTCGCTATGGGAGCGCTTATTCATATCGGGCATGACGCGGACCATGTACAAGGTGCAGACTTAGTCGTCTATTCTACCGCCTTAACGAAAGATAATGTGGAGAAACGTCGAGCTGAAGAGTTGGATATCCCCGTTCTTCATCGTTCACAAATGCTTGCGCGTTTAATGAATGAGAAGAAAGGTGTTGCTGTAGCCGGTGCTCACGGTAAAACGACGACGTCCTCGATGATTTCGCTCGTGATGTCCCTTTGTCATCAAGATCCCACTTATATTATCGGTGGTGAAATTATGAATTTAGGAACCAATGCGAAAGCAGGTAAAGGCGACTATGTCATTGCAGAAGCGGATGAAAGCGATGGTTCTTTTCTGCAATATACGCCTAATTTAGCGGTAGTCACTAATATTGAAGCGGATCACCTGGAAAATTACGATGGCGACTTTAACAAATTGAAGCATGCTTATGCTCAGTTTCTCAGTCAAGTGAAAGATAACGGAAAAGCGATTGTATGTCGAGATGACGTGTACCTGCAAGAAATGATTCCGCATCTACATAGTGAAGTAATTAGCTACGGAATCGATCAAACTGCTGATTATACGGCGGAAAATATACATTTAGGCGATCGCAAGGTGACTTTTGATGTGCGTCATCAGGGTAATGTGCTTGGAGAAATCACTTTAAGTGTTCCGGGAAAGCATAATGTATATAATGCGATGGCTACTCTAATAACCTGTCTTGAGGCGGGTCTCACGTTTACGCAAATCGCAGAAGCGATTACTGATTTTCGCGGTGCTAAACGTCGTTTTCAAGTGTTAGGTGACTTGGATGACATTCTGGTTATTGATGATTATGCGCATCATCCCACTGAAATTGAAGCAACGATTAGTGCGGCAAAAGCAACCGGTAAAAAAATAATCGCTGTTTTTCAGCCTCAGCGTTATACACGCACCTTCTTTTTATTTGATCAATTCAGTCGTGCGTTTACCGAGGCGGATGAGGTTATTATCACCGACATTTATAGTCCTGCTGGTGAGAAACAAATTGAAGGCATCCATTCGGCCAAGCTTGTCGAGTTGATTCGTTTAAATAGTAATCCGCATGTGACCTATATTCCTTCGAAAGAACAGGTTCAAGCTTATCTCGCGGATCATGTACGGAGCGGTGATCTTGTTTTGACGATGGGAGCGGGAGATATTTGGAAAGCAGCCTTTAAACTGGTGCAAACTCTAAAAGAAAGAATTTAATATGTACCTCAATAAGCTGGAATGACTTGTTCGTTCTCGGAATTAAAGATGGACAAGCTAATGGAATAGTTCAGAGCCAAGAAGACCAACCTCTTCTTGGCTCTTTTTTGAATTCTAAGAAAGCTTTGATTATTAGGAACATAATTTGTCCTTTTCATTCATATTTTATTAGTAGGATCAATGGACAAGGAGAGGGTTGCACAATGGATAAAACAAAAATTACATATCGTTTTGACCCTAATATGAAACCAGCGGAGAGAATAGACTCGAATGAAAGAAGTAAAGTCATTCCTTTGTATGAAGAGGAATTTCGTATCGTCGAAGACATAACGCCGTTGAAAGAATACCCCAACGATTACGGAGCATGGAACAGCCCATTTGATGCGGAGACAAGACGGATTGAACAAATGATTCGGGAATCGAACGAAACAAGAATGCGTGAACCTAAAAGAACTGCATACCCAGATCATGATCGCTTTGCTTATGAAGAATATGATGATCGATCCAAAGTGCCCTATCAAGAAACCCAATTTGTTCGTCGAAGCATTCCTTGGATAAAAATTATAAGCACGGCAGCCGGAGCCATTATTACAGGTGTATTGCTTGGATATTTGATTATAACCCTATTCTCCGGCAGCAAGTCAGCTCAATCGCAAAAAACGATTGAAACATCATCGGATCAGAAACAAGCTGCTCTGCCAACAGCAGGACAAACTACACTTAACAATACGACTACATCCTCCATAGCAGATGCATCCAAAGCCGTTTCCCTCAATACGGACGAAGCAATGGCAATCACTATCCCAGCAAGAACTTATACTTTTTTGCAAAATGGAGAATTCAGTACGGCACAAAGGGCCGAAAAAGTTCAAGCGGACTTACGCAGCAAAGGATTCGCAGCAGTTATGGAACTGCTTGATAAATATTATATTTATGTTGGCATTGCGGCCGATCATGATAGTGCTTTACCACTCAGTCAACAAATGAAATCACAAAAAATAGAAATCTATACAAAGCCATACTTGCTTCCGGCTATTCATCAAATCAAATGGACAGGTAAAACCGAGGCCATTCAAACTTATCTCGCACAAGCGGATCAGCTGGTTCAGATGTTGAGCGGCATAACGATGATCCATTTGGATGAAAGCGAATTGACGCCGATTGAAGATACAACCGTTCAATCTGTAACTAGCGCCCACGCAGCATGGATAGGGACGTCGGCATTAGTTAACGCAGCCGCTTCAGATGACGTTAAACCGATTTTACAGAAAATGACCAATGCGATGAGTACAGCCAAATTATCCATAGATGATTATAAAAAAAATCCTTCATTCGCAATGCTTTGGCAAACACAGACGAACTTGATGCAATTTATTATTGCTGAAAAATCATTGCTAAACGAAGTGAAAAGCTCTTGAAAACATTTGACCGTTGGCGCTTTAAGAAGCGTTCAACGGTTTTATGCTGTACCAACGATCCAGCATACTAGCCATTTCAGCTCGAGTGATGGGACTGTCTGGAGCAAAGGAATGCGCTGAGTATGCAGGGAAAATCCGCCAAAAATGTAGGGCTTCGTTGTAATGCATTAATTAAACCCGTATACTATGGATAAGCTTTGTAAAAATTCATAAGGTATGTGATGTATGAAAAAGACAAAATTCACTTTATTCATTTTTATCGTTCTCGGATTATTGGCGGGTACGATCATCGCGCAACTGCTGACTTCGGTTCAAGCCATTTCATTTTTGACGAAATCTACACCGCTGGAATGGCATCCGAAAGCAGATTTACAGGTTTTAAAGTATGATATGTACTTTCAGGTTAAACTAAATTTAATGAGTATATTAGGTGCAGTTGGGGCTATTTGGATTTATCGCCGAATGTAACTTAAGCGAATACTTACGCAAACATTTAGGAGGGTTTTATTCTGACTTTAAGTAAAGGTATGCGTACGTTGATTTTAGCTTCTTCATCACCACGAAGGCAGGAATTAATTCGCACACTGCAAATGCCTGTTAGTATCCGAGTCAGTCATGCGGATGAAACGGTTCCTCTAGGGATGGCACCATCTGAAATAGTCGAAACGTTATCGCTGCGAAAGGCTTTAGCTGTCATCGAAGGTTCCTCTGATCTATCAGACGGCATCGTAATTGGCTCCGATACCATCGTTGTGTGTGAGGGACAAGTATTAAATAAACCTATCGATGCTGAAGATGCCATGCGTATGTTAACACTGCTTCAAGGCCGCTCGCATCAGGTTTTTAGCGGTATTGCTTGTGTTGATTTAATGAGCGGAAAACAAATGGTCTGTCATCGTATAACAAAAGTAACCATGCGTAAATTATCCTTGCAGCAAATCAATCGCTATATTGCGAGCGGAGAGCCCAGTGATAAAGCAGGCGCATACGCGATCCAAGGGCTGGGAGCGACGATAATTGAATCGATCCAAGGCTGCTATTTTAACGTTGTAGGCTTGCCATTATCGTTGTTAAGCGAAATGCTTAGCGAGTTAGGTGTAGAAGTTTTATAAATCAGTGGATTGGAAAGTAGGTAATTTATGGAGTCGCACAATTTTATGTTGCGCGATGTTCCCAATGAAGAACGACCTAGAGAACGAATGCTGCAATTTGGGGCTCAAGCATTAAGCAACGCTGAGTTATTGGCTATTTTACTTCGCACGGGAACCTATGCTGAATCTGCGGTTCGATTAGCACAAAAGGTGCTCATTGAATCGGGATCTTTACGTAATTTAGTGGATATGAGCTTGGATCAATTGGTTCAAATCAAAGGAATCGGCTCCGCCAAGGCTTTGCAAATTCAAGCAAGCATCGAGCTGGGACGAAGATTAGCTCGTACATCAATGAACGAAAAAATTACGATCCGATCTCCCCAAGATGTGGCTTCTTATTTAATGGAAGACTTGCGTTATTTGCAAAAAGAGCATTTCGTTTGTCTTTTTCTAAACACCAAAAATCATGTGATTGCGCAAGAAACCTTATCCATTGGGAGCTTGAACGCTTCCATTGTTCATCCGCGTGAGGTATTTAGAGCAGCCATCAAGCGCAGCAGCGCTGCGATTATTTGTGTTCATAACCATCCTAGTGGGGATCCCACGCCTAGCCCGGAAGATATCCAGATCACTGCTCGCCTCGTTGAAGCAGGGCAAATTATCGGGATAGAGGTATTGGATCATATTATTCTGGGCGATCAGAATTTCATAAGTTTGAAGGAAAAAGGTTTTATGTAATATAATAAACACTGCATCTTAAAAATTGAACATATTTGGATGCCAGCACGAAGGGAGCAAACTATAGGATGTCGATGTTTAATGGCTTTACGAAAGACTTGGGAATCGATTTAGGAACGGCAAATACGTTAGTTTATGTTAAAGGGAAAGGCATTGTTGTTCGGGAACCCTCGGTCGTTGCCATTCGTACGGATACGAAAACAATTGAAGCAGTCGGTGAAGCTGCCAAAAGAATGATCGGTCGGACACCCGGGAACATCGTTGCCATTCGCCCAATGAAAGATGGCGTGATCGCTGATTTTGAAACGACTGCTACGATGATTAAATATTTTATTAGACAAGCGCAAAAACAACGGGTTTTATTTCAAAGACATCCCAATGTCATGGTATGTGTACCTTCAGGTATTACACCTGTAGAGAAAAGAGCGGTTGAAGATGCTACAAAACTTGCTGGAGCAAGGGAGGCATATACAATAGAAGAACCGTTTGCGGCTGCAATTGGCGCGGATTTACCTGTTTGGGAGCCCACGGGCAGCATGGTGGTGGATATCGGCGGGGGGACTACAGAGGTTGCAGTCATTTCTTTAGGCGGTATCGTGACTAGTCGCTCCATTCGTGTCGCAGGAGATGAAATGGATGAAGCGATTACACAGTACATTAAGAGAGCTTATAACTTATTAATCGGTGAACGTACGGCTGAACAAATGAAAATGGAAATCGGCTCCGCTATGCCCATGGAAAGAGAAGAAAGAATGGATATTCGTGGCAGAGATTTAGTCTCCGGATTACCGAAGACACTGTCTATTTCGTCAGATGAAATCACCGAAGCCTTGGAAGATACCGTTTCGAGTATTGTTGATGCGGTAAAAGTGACCTTGGAAAAATGTCCACCGGAGCTTTCAGCGGATATTATGGACCGCGGGATTGTGTTAACGGGCGGCGGCGGGCTATTGCGTAATTTGGACAGGCTGCTCACTCGTGAAACGGGAATGCCTGTAATGGTAGCTGAAAACCCACTGGACTGCGTAGCGATTGGAACAGGCAGAGCTTTAGAAAATATTCATTTATTCAAAATGAGGACAGGTCCAACAAGCAAATCCAAACGATAAATATCGGGTAGAGTAGAAGGTGTCGGTTTTGTATAAGCTGATGGGGAATAAAAAATTGCTGATGCTGCTTTTATTTTTGATCATTTTTATCACTTTAATGGGGCTTACTTTTGGCAAGCGTGAGAAGTTGACCTGGCCCGAAAAGTTTATCAAAGATTCCGTTTCATGGACACAAGGGCTATTCAATAAACCAGCTCAATTAGTCGGGGGATGGGTGGATGATATTCGTCACTTGCAACTTACTTATGAGGAAAACAAAGTGCTGCGAGCTAGACTTTCCCATTATGCGATTGATACGATGAATTTGAATTTGATGGATGGCGAAAACAAAGAATTGAAAAAACTGCTTGCTTTTACCGATAAGCAAAAGCAAGCAGACCATTATAAGTATCGCGTTGCGGAAATTGTTGCGTTTAGTCCGGATCCCTATAGTAATATAATCAATATTAATCTAGGTTCCGATGACGGGATCGTGCCTAATATGGCGGTCGTATCTGCGGATGGACTAGTAGGTCGTATTACAGAAGTCACCCATTTCCATTCTACTGTTCAGAGGCTTATTGATATTGATGATGAGAGTGTCTCGATCACACCTAGTACGAAGGCGATTTCTGCTACGGTAAAGGGCAACGAGGCTTCCTTCGGAATCATAGAAAAGGTCGCAACGGATGAAAAAAATCCGCAAATTAAACGGCTTATCATGACTAAAATTGATCAATCCGATCAAATTAAAGTAGGTGATACTGTGATCACTTCAGGAATGGGCCAGATATTTCCAAAGGGGATTGTGATCGGCACAGTCTTATCCAAAGATCCAGGTGATTTCGGCATCAACTATCAAGCTACCATACAACCCGCTGCTGATTTCAATCATTTGCGCTATGTTATGGTTGTTGAAGTGCCGGAGGCGAAGTAAGCCATGCTGCGTTATGCATTAGTACTGATTTTGTATGTGGTTTTTTTATTTGAGGGTTATGTGATGCATATGATTCTTCCTACTGCCTGGCTTGGAGTTGTTGCACCTCACTTTACATTTATTATGATCCTCTTTATCTCGATTTATGTTAGTCGACATTGGGGATTGGCTTTTGGACTTGCATTTGGAATGCTGCATGATATTGTTTATTACGGACCGATGCTAGGGACTTATTCTTTTGGAATGGGCCTTGTAGCTTACTTAATCGGCCTGATGTCACAGCGTTCTAGAGCAAATATGCTGATGGTTGTCATGCTCATTATTGTGGGTAATTTTTTATTCGAAGGTATGGTTTATGGTATTTATCGCATTTTTCAAATTACTCACTTAACCATGAATGAGGCTTTAATTCACCAAGTGCTGCCAAGTATTTTAATGAATCTGCTTTTTGCGCTTTTGATTTATGTTCCGCTCAGAAAGCTTTTAGAGAATATAGGGGCATTACGTGAAAGAGATGAGGAAGAACAGTTTCATTAAGCAGGAATATGCACGATAAAACCGAATTGTAAGGGGCAGGGGGGTTAAGAATGGCTGCTGCGAAACATTTGGTAACGATTAAGGGTGTGAAGGAAGGGCTTATTTTTGTGCTTGACGATTCTTGTCTTTTGACAGATTTGTTAAGTGAGCTGCAGCATAAGCTGGAGAAAACACATCATAAAATTTTATTCGGTCCGCTTATTCGTGTGCAAGTGAAGCTCGGAAAACGACAAATGATCGATGCCGAAAAAGAACAAATCCGCGCACTTATTAAGAGCAGAGGGAATTTACTTGTGCAGACGATCGAATCTGACGCACCTCTTGAAACACTGCTTCAAGTGCCAGACCATTCAATCAAAATGATTCATGGCATCATTCGCTCCGGACAAACGGTTCGCCATGAAGGCAGATTGATGCTTATGGGGGATGTTAACCCAGGCGGTGTTATTTTGTGTACAGGCGATATATATATTATGGGTTCTTTGCGAGGGATGGCTCATGCAGGTTTGGATGGAAACGAGCAGGCTATAATAGCAGCTTCGCACTTACGTCCAACCCAACTTAGAATCGCAGAAGTGATTAGTCGTCCGCCTGACGAGTGGGGAATAGAAGAAGCCTTTATGGAATTTGCTTATATACGTAATGGCGTCATGGAGATTGATAAAATAAATCAGCTTCAACGAGTTCGACCCGAATTGCAATTATAATGGATTTTAGGTTTTAATTTTAAGGAGTGGGATCATGGGAGAAGCGATTGTAATCACTTCAGGAAAAGGTGGCGTCGGAAAGACGACGACCTCAGCCAATTTGGGAACGGCTCTAGCGCTTTTAGGTAAAAAAGTGTGTATGGTTGATACAGATATTGGTTTGCGCAATTTGGATGTCGTTATGGGGCTGGAGAATCGAATTGTTTATGATTTGGTTGACGTAGTGGAGGGACGCTGTCGCTTGCCGCAAGCGTTGATTAAAGATAAGCGCTTTGATGAGCTGTATTTATTGCCGGCAGCACAAACGAAGGACAAGGACTCGGTATCTCCTGACAATGTGAAAGCAATCATCCTTGACCTCAAAAACGATTTTGATTTTGTCATTATTGATTGTCCCGCCGGGATTGAACAAGGCTTCAAAAACGCCATAGCAGGTGCAGATAAAGCCATCGTCGTGACGACTCCGGAGAATGCGGCCGTCCGCGATGCGGATCGCATTATCGGTCTATTAGAAACAAATAAAATAAAACATCCGCGATTGATTATCAACCGGATTCGCGCGAATATGGTGAAAAAAGGCGAAATGCTCGATATCGATGAGATTTGCTCCGTGCTCTCGATTGATTTACTTGGTATTGTTCCAGATGACGAATATGTCATTAAGGCGGCGAATTCGGGAGAACCCACTGTCATGAATCCTACTTCTAAAGCAGCGATTGCCTACCGCAACATTGCTCGCAGAATATTAGGCGATACAGTTCCGCTTATGCTATTAGACGATAAGCCCGGTGTTTTAAATCGTATGAAAAAGTTCCTCGGAATAGGAAGCTGATAGCCATTGCTTGAGAAAATAAAAAAAATTGATTGGTCGATTGTCCTTATCTTGGTCTTGTTTATGATCATTAGCAACTTGCTTATTCATAGTGCAATGGTTGATAACCCGACATTTGCTCATTTCAATATTATGAGAAATGTTTATATTTCTATTTTTGGTTTGTTTTGTTTTTTTTTCGTATTGATGATTGATTTTCGCATTTTCGTCAAATTAGCGCTGTATCTTTATATTGTGGGCATTGTTTTGTTGATTGCTGTATTGTTGCTTGGCAAAACACAATATGGTTCCACAGGATGGTTTCAGCTTCCACTAGGCTTATCATTTCAGCCGGCTGAGTTGATGAAGTTCATATTAATTATTGCGATTACAGCCTATATTTCCCGTCGCGGTGGGGCGAAATTGGAATTAGTGCATGATGTGATTCCGATATGCGCAATTGGTTTGTTTCCGTTTCTATTGGTCTTTATTGAAAATGATTTGGGTAATGCGATCATTTATCTGGTTATCTTGCTTGGCATGTTTTGGATAGGCAACATTAAATTTAAGTTTGTAGCTATAGGAACTGTGGTGATTGTTTCCGTTTTATCTGTGTTTTTATATTTTTATACAACCTATCACGTCCAAATTAAACAGTATCTGCATGACCATTATCCGAAACAAGAACATTGGACGGGGCGCATGGATACTTTTCTCTTTCCGAATGAAGCTACAGATAAAGATAAATATCAAGTGGAGCAATCCAAACGAGCCATTGGCTCCGGTTTATTAACGGGAGAGGGCTATCTTAAAGGCAATTCCATTCATTCCGGCAGTGTTCCCGTTGCTTATACAGATTCTATTTTTGCGGTGGTGGGTGAAGAGTTCGGTTTTATTGGTTCAGCTGCGCTGCTTTTGCTATACTTTTTGTTGATTTACCGGATGATTCTCATTTCAATCCAAACGCTGGACTTAAGTGGGTCCTATATTATAGTTGGTATCGTTTCGATGTTTGTTTTCCAAATTTATGAGAATATTGGCATGTTAATTGGCTTGATGCCGCTTACTGGAATCACGCTTCCCTTCATCAGTTATGGCGGAACTTCACTTATGATTAATATGATTTCCATCGGGATTGTAATGAGCGTACGCGTCCATCAAGAAAAAGTGTCCATGTTCCTAGAGTAAAAATCAATGATATTCGGATATTAAGCCGAGCTCCCAATACAACAAAAGAGCCTTTAAAGCTAGCGATATAGCTTTGAAGGTTTTTTTGTTTTGCTAACGTGCAACAATATTGGTTGCTCGTTATATTCCCCTGTCAATGGTTTCTTAGTGTTTTTTCATATTCTTTGCCCTGTCCTCATAGGTTAGAGTATACAAGCTCTATGAATGCGGAGGATATCAATATGGAAATTAAAGATCAAACCAATGAACCAAGAGCTTGGCTTTGGATGCCTACGCAAAAACAAATTCAGGTAAAACTATGTATAGCGCTGCTGTTGTTCATTTGCATTTTTGCCATGTTTCAATTTCGTACACCTTGGGCTGAGCAGGGACAGGAATATGTGAATAAAGCGTTAACCAAAGAAATCGCTTTTCAAGCTGTGGAAGCTTGGTATCAGAGTAAATTTAGCGGCACGCCTTCTTTTATTCCTTCCTTTCATGCTCCCCAGGGTCAAGAAGCCGAAAAAGTGGATGCATTAGGTCTGAAGAGCTTTTATATTCCGGTACACGGTAAAATCGTTATACCCTATGCTTCGGATCACCAAGCCATTGTGATACAGACTCAAGCCAATGCTTCGGTATGCGCTATGGATACAGGCAGGGTTATATACGCTGGGTATAGAGTAGACACAGGCAACACAGTCATCCTGCAGCATGCGAGTGGTTATCAATCTACATATGGGAATCTGCAGCCCCTTCAATGGGAAAAGAATGATTGGATTACGGTTGGGGAAGAGATCGGCAAAGCTTCAATCCCCAAAGGGCAATTGAAAGGCAACGTATATTTGGCGGTGATGAAGGATGCGGAATATGTGAACCCTGTGGACGTGATTACGTTTGATTAAATGCTTGGGTACCGTATATCGCTTTCATCCATTGTTTGTATTGATGATGATATTTTCTGTTTTTACAGGTTATTTTATTGAACTGCTTACGTTATTCGCCATCGTTTTAATTCATGAATTGGGACATGTAGTCGCTGCAAAAAGCTTTGGCTGGAGGGTCATGGAGGTGCAGCTCTTGCCTTTTGGAGGAGTTGCAGTCGTCGAGGAATCAGGAAATGTACCCGCACATGAAGAATTATGGGTGGCGCTGGCAGGACCCTTGCAAAATGCTTGGATGGCCGCTTTTGCCTATGGGATGAAGCAATTGGGTTGGAATGATCCTGTGTGGTGGGAATATTTTATGCAGGCCAATCTATGGATCGGCTTATTTAATTTGCTGCCTGTTTTACCTTTGGATGGCGGCAAAGCTTTGGTTTCT
Source organism: Bacilli bacterium (assembly GCA_028287395.1). Taxonomy (GTDB): domain Bacteria; phylum Bacillota; class Bacilli; order Paenibacillales; family NBRC-103111; genus Paenibacillus_AC. Next base: position 35,887 of record JAQBPR010000086.1, on the reverse strand, counting down.
CTGCTCAGCTACCAACTCAGTTATCATAAAGTATTACGTTTTTGCACGGGGTTGAGCTTGCTTTTAAGCTTTATGATCGTTTGTTTTGCTGTAATTCCTTTGCGGGCGCATGGGGGCATTCAGTTGAATTTGTTGGTCATTGGTTTCTTCTTAATGTATGCGAATGGATATGGTTTCCGACATATCCCTTATCAATTTCGCCGTTTTTTAACGAGTCGCGAAAGCCGAGCGCTGCAGCACATGGCACAGGGCTCTTTGGCGCAGCCCATTGTGGTTGCAGGGCAGAAAGAAATCTCGGCGATTGTCCATCTGTTTATGCGTGAAAAATATCATTTGATTTTCATTCTAAATGAACAAGGGATGATTCAAAAGGTACTGACTGAGCAGCGAATTATCCGTGCTTATTTTTCTGAACAAAAATCGAACCGTGCGGTTTCGGAACTATTCATGTAAAATATAAGAAGATGGATGTCAGATCGAGGTGAAAATAGTGGCATTGGAGAAGCATTCGAAACAAATGATTGTACATTACGAATCCGCAGGAAGTCAGGTTGCTTTGCTTGAAGATGGGAAGCTTGTTGAGTTTTATATCGAGCGACCATTAGAGAGAGAACGCGCCGGGAATATATACAAAGGACGCGTTGTGAATGTGCTTCCGGGTATGGAAGCAGCTTTTGTTGATATTGGACTGGAAAAGAATGCATTTTTACACATAGATGATTTACTTCCAGCAAATTTAGAAAAAAAACCGCTTGTGAAGCCTTCCATTGCTGATTTACTGCGTCTGGGTCAGCATATTATCGTTCAGGTTAAGAAAGAGCCTTATGGTGGCAAAGGCGCGCGGATTACAACACACTTTACGATCCCCGGGAGATGGATTGTACTGCTTCCCAACGCAGATTATGTGGCTGTGTCGAAAAAAATCAGCTCGGAAGAGGAACGAACTAGATTGACGGCAATTGGTGAAAAGCTTCGTTTGGTTGATGAAGGATTAATCTTGCGAACGGTTGCTGAGGGTGAGACTTATGAGGCATTAGAGCAAGATTTGCTGTTATTGCGCAGCTTGTGGAATGATGCTGCATTTAAAGCCCAGCAGACGCTGATACCACCAGCGCTGCTGTACCGTGATTTAGAAATGATTCCGCGGCTGATTCGGGATTTAGTAACAGATGAGGTAGATGAAATTATTGTGGATCATCCACAAATGGCAGAGGAAATCACCTGGATGGTGCACGAAATTTCGCCAGCTTTTGCTAAACGTGTACATTTATATGATAAGTCAGCTCCGATCTATACGATTTACTCTATTTCTACCGAACTTGAAAAGGCATTTCGTCCGAAGATTATGCTTCCAAGCGGTGGCTATCTAGTGCTGGATCGGACGGAAGCCTTGATTGTGATTGATGTCAATACGGGTAAATTTGTCGGTGATGAGGATCTGGAGCAAACGGTATTTGCTGCGAATCTGGAGGCAGCTGAAGAAATTGCCAGGCTGCTAAGGCTTCGTGATTTATCGGGGATTATAATTGTTGATTTTATCGATATGACGCAGGACGAGCATCGTCGTCTTGTAGCGGAGCGTCTTGAGCAGTGCTGTGCGAAGGATCGTACCAAAACGAACATTGTAGGCTGGACGAAGCTAGGTTTGATGGAGCTTACGCGAAAAAAAGTAAGGCATACGGTGGATCATTCCTTAAATTAATTTAAATTAATTTGATTGCTTTATATTTTCCAATATGCTAGAATGTTTCAGTGTGTTGTTTAAACATGCTATAACCGCACGGGTCGGGTTTAAGTACATCCTATCGTAGATAAGGGTGTCACCTGGATACAAGGCGAGTCTGAGACATGGGGAGGTGCAACAAAATGTACGCAATCATTGAAACAGGTGGTAAGCAATACAAAGTTCAAGAGGGCGATGTGCTTTTCATCGAGAAATTACATGCTTTTGAAGGAGAAGTCGTTACTTTTAACAAAGTATTGGCGGTATCTAAAGAAAGTGGCTTGGTAATTGGTTCTCCAGTCGTTGAAGGTGCTGCAGTTTCTGCAAAAGTAGAAAAGCATGGCAAAGGCGAGAAAATCGTAATCTACAAATACAAAGCTAAGAAAAACTATCGTCGCAAGCAAGGACATCGTCAGCCTTACACTAAAGTCGTTATCGACAAGATCCAAGCGTAAGAGGCTGCTATGATTCGTGTTGTGATTGAAAGGCAACAATTGAATAACCACATTGATTCGTTCTCGATTAAGGGACATGCGAATTTTGCTGAACATGGTCATGATATTGTGTGTGCAGGGGTATCTGCAATTACTGTAGGTACGGTTAATTCTGCTGAAGCAATATTGGGTATAGTAATGCAAAGTCAAATGAAGGATGGTTTTTTGCAAGCCTCCGTTCCCGAAGCTTTGGATGAAGCTCAGCAAGCTAAGCTGCAATTGCTGTTGGAATCAATGATTGTTATGTTGAAAACTATAGAAAAAACGTACGGTTCCTATATACAGGTGCAAGAAAAAGCGAAGAAAAGGAGGTAGACATCCATGTTACAATTAAATCTACAGTTATTTGCCTCGAAAAAAGGGGTAGGTTCAACTAAAAACGGACGTGACAGCGCAGGAAAGCGTCTTGGCGCAAAGCGTGCTGACGGTCAAACCGTTACTGCAGGAAGTATTCTTTACCGTCAACGCGGAACAAAGGTTCATCCAGGCAACAATGTGGGCATTGGTTCCGATGATACCCTTTTTGCAATGGTTGAAGGCGTTGTTAAATTCGAACGTTGGGGACGCGATCGCAAAAAAGTAAGCGTCTATCCATCGACAGAAGCTGCCGCAGTATTGGCATAATTGTTCGATCCTAAGCTCCGGCCTTAGCGCCGGGGTTTTTTTGTGAGAAAACGAATCGGAACGGAGAGATGAAATGCAAAGGTGGCAACAGATACGTTTGATATCAGCTGTAACCTTGTTTGTATCTTTATTGTTGTTGATGTGGTTTTCCTCGCAAATTTGGATATCCTTATTATTAGCGGTATTGTTTGTCGTGTGTAGTGTCTGTATTTTTCTCACGTATAAGGAAGAACGAAGGCAGCTTCAAACGATAAAAGAGCAGTTGATAATTGATTTGGTCAGTCACTATCGCCATGATTGGATGAACGATATACAACTGCTGTTTGGTTATGTCAGTTTAAAAAAGTATGATAAATTAGACGATTGTATGGATAAGATAAGAAACAAAGCGCTGCAAGAAAGCTGTGTCGCTAAATTGGGCATCCCCTCGCTTGTGGCTTTTTTTATTACTTTTCGACTGCATTACACTATGTTTGATTTGGAATTGGAAATGGACCAAGACATTAATTTGGCAGCACTGCCGTTAGATACAGTGAAGGTATCTAAGTTTGTACAAGACATGGTTAAATTGTTCCATTCCCATGCTTTACTTTCGGACGAAGAGCCGAACGTACTGAGCTTGCAGTTCGATTTAGAAGAAGACGCATTGTTGTTCGATTTAATTTATCAAGGCGGTTTCAACGCAAAAGCATTACAAAATGCTTTGATCGCGATAAATGAATCCTACACTGTGCAATTTGCCAGGCTTGAACAGGAATATACGGCGAATAAGGCGGTTGTAACGATTCGACTGCCCTTTTGCAAATAAGAGGTGGACTTATTATGTTTGTTGATAAAGCGAAAATATACATTAAAGCGGGAGATGGCGGGGATGGCATCGTAGCATTTCGTCGTGAAAAATATGTTGCTGAAGGCGGTCCCGCTGGTGGCGACGGCGGTAATGGCGGGGATGTGATCTTTCGCGTCGATGAAGGTTTAAGAACGCTGATGGATTTCCGTTATCAAAGACATTTTAAAGCGGATGGTGGTATTAAAGGCCGCAATAAAACAATGCATGGCGCGAATGCGGATGATATGATTGTGCGTGTCCCACCCGGAACGGTGGTCGTGGATGAAAACACGCAAGAAATGATCGCTGATTTAACACGTCAAGGTCAAGAAGTCGTTGTTGCGCGGGGCGGACGTGGAGGACGGGGGAACGCTCGATTTGCTACGCCTGCCAATTCCGCACCAGAAATTGCGGAGAACGGTGAAGAAGGTCAGGAGCGTTGGGTTATTCTCGAACTGAAGGTCATTGCAGATATTGGCTTGGTTGGATTCCCAAGTGTAGGTAAATCTACTTTGCTATCCGTCGTTTCTGCCGCTCAACCCAAAATTGCCGCATATCATTTCACAACGCTTTCTCCCAATCTCGGTGTAGTTGACGTTGGTGACGGACGAAGCTTTGTGATGGCTGATTTGCCTGGTTTGATTGAAGGTGCACATCAAGGAGTTGGTCTCGGACATGAATTTCTTCGTCATGTTGAACGCACACGGATCATTGTTCATGTTGTGGACATGTCTGCTGGCGAGGGGCGGGATCCTTTTGAGGATTGGTTAAAAATAAATGAAGAATTAAAGCTATATAGCGAGAAATTGGAACAGCGCCCGCAGATTATTGTTGCCAATAAAATGGATATGCCGGAATCGGAAGAAAATCTTCAACAATTTCGCCAAAAGCTGACGGAAGGCTTCGGGGAAAAAGAAATTTTCGCAATTTCAGCTATTTCGAAGAATGGCGTGCAAGAGCTGCTTTATCGGATTGCGGATGTATTGGATCAAGAGGTGGAAGTGACGAATCCTGAGGAAGTTACGGAAGCTGAAGGGCGAAAGGTATTCCGTTTAGAGAGATCTAAGGAGAATGAATTCAAAGTATATCGCGAAAATGAAGGATTTGTTGTGGAAAGTCCGGGACTTGAGAAGATGATCAAGCGTACAAATTTGATGTCACACGATGCTATTTTACGGTTTGCGCGGATTATGCGTAACATGGGGATTGATCAAAAGCTGCGTGAGCTTGGTGCAGAAGACGGCCAATCCGTGCGCATCGGCGATTTCGAATTTGAATTTTATGAAAAAGGTTAGTTTGTATTGAGGGTGCTATAACGAATCGATTACATGTTGAAGACATGTGAACGATTCGTTTTTTTCTTATAATTCTGGACAAACGCTGCCGTTATAAAAGACGGAGTAGCCGTTTATCTTTGGTTTCCGTATTAATGGTGCGCTTGTACGGAAATGGGAATAAAGGTAAACTATAAATAAAATTTATATAGTAGGTGGGAACATGGATGTAAAAAGAATAGCCGCTGAGAGTGCGGTGGAATACATAAAGGATGGAATGATCGTTGGATTAGGTACAGGCTCCACTGCTTATTGGGCCATTCAAAAGATTGGAGATAGGGTAAAGGAAGAAGGCTTAAATATAAAAGCAATAGCGACTTCAAAGCATTCAGAGAACATAGCAAAAGAACTAGGGATAAATTTAATCACTTTCTCGGAAATTGAATTAATTGATATTACGATTGATGGTGCTGACGAAGTAGACAAGCAACTAAATTTAATTAAAGGCGGTGGCGGAGCTTTATTACGGGAAAAAATTATTGCAGCCGTCAGTAAAAGATTCATAGTTATTATTGACGAGAGTAAATTAGTTGATCAGTTAGGTAAATTTTCACTTCCAGTGGAAATTGTTAAGTTTGGATTTGAAATTGCGATGAAGCAATTGCTTAAACTTGGATGCGAACCTAAATTACGGGCATCTGTCAACAAACCATATGTTACAGACAATGGAAATTATATTATCGACTGTGATTTTGGAAATATAGATCGCCCTGAAGAACTTCATAACCTGATCAATCTGATTCCTGGTATTGTTGATAACGGACTATTTATTAAAATGGCTGAACAAGTGATTGTTGGATACAAAGATGGGACAGTAAAAAAATTGAATAAGAAATATTGACGGACGAAAGGTATGCTAATGATAGGATGCTACGAAGGAGATAGCGAAAAAAGAGCGATTGTTATTGGAGCCGGAATCGGTGGATTATGTACAGCAATTGCATTGCAAGCAATAGGATGGCAAGTCGATGTTTATGAGAAAGCAATTGAACTCAAAGGAATCGGCGCGGGCATTGTTTTAGCGGCTAATGCGATGAAAGTGCTGGAAAAGTTAGGTGCAGCCAATCAAATTCGTTTACAAGGCGCCCCAGTGAGAAAAGCTGAAATACGTACTTGGAACGGTAAATTACTTATTGATATGCCAGTTGAAGAACAGGCTAAACGGTACGGAACAGATAGCTTTATTATTCACCGAGCAGAACTACAGAGGATATTATATTATCGTCTTCAACATGGAACTGTGCATTAATGGGAGAATATTTTGGTTTGCCGCGATTAATGCTCTTCAAGGAAATGAAGTTGCTCCAAACGAAAGAAAAAAGGCAGCTTTACAGCACTTTCAAGGATGGTGTAAGCCCATAGAAGCTGTAATTGATGCAACGGACGAGTGAGAAATCCTTTCCCATGATATTTTTGATCGTAAGCCGCTTAGGCAGTGGAGTCGAGGTAGTGTAACTTTGCTTGGAGATGCAGCGCATTCTATGCAGCCTAATTTGGGGCAGGGTGGAGCGCAAGCAATAGAAGACGCACTTGTCTTATCTCGGTGTCTACAAGGAAATCAAATGAATATTTCGAATGCTTTACAAGTTTATGAGCAAAGTAGAATCAAGCGAACAAGCCTAATTGTGCGCAGATCACGAATGATGGGCAAGCTTATGCAATTGGAAAATTTAGTTGCGATTGAATTGCGTAATACCTTGCTTCGGACGATCCCCGTTCGAATGCAATTAAAACGACTAGAATGGCTCATTGGCTATGAAATATAGAAAAGCAGGGGAAATTGTGTGCTTTGACACATAAATGCCGCTTGCTCTTCCGCTTTTTTTTCGATATAATGTCCACTATACAGATACACGAGTGTTCAAGGGAAGGACGATGCAGGGCGTGCCGCACAAAGAAATCAAGGAACGATACTATTTAGTGCGTGAAGATATTTTGCCGGAAGCCGTGCTGAAAACGGTCCAGGCGAAGGAACTGCTTACTCAAGGAGCTGTAAAAACGATTCATGATGCCGTTGATCAGGTTGGCTTGAGCCGAAGTGCTTTTTATAAGTATAAAGATGGCATCTTTCCACTCAATAAGCTGGATCATGAACGAATCGTCACTATTTCACTTGATTTGACGCATCGTTCGGGAATTTTATCGAAGGTGCTTGCGCTTATTGCAGGGCTGGATGGGAATGTTTTAACGATTCATCAATCGATTCCACTGCAGGGCATGGCTAATGTTGTTATTTCTGTGGATACTTCATTGATGGGTGAAAAAGTCAATGAATTATTAAGTACGCTGCGCGATCAAGAAGGTGTGAAGCGGGCAGCGATTATTGGGCAAGGTTAAAAGTATAGGCACTTGCTTACGAGGCAAGTTTTCTGAGGAAAACATAGGAGGAAACGAAGTGAAACCGATTAAAGTAGGATTACTTGGATTAGGAACTGTAGGCAGCGGCGTCGTCCGTATTGTAGAAAAGCATCAAGAGGATTTGCAGCGTCAAGTGGGTTCGCCCATAGTAATTGAGATGGTATTGGTTCAGGATCGCAATAAAGCGAGAGATATTGCTATGGATGCCAGTAAAATTACTGAAAATCCGGAGGATATTATTAATAATCCGGAAATTGATATTGTTGTGGAAGTTATGGGCGGCATTGAGCCGACCAAATCTTATATTCTCGATTCGTTATCCCGAGGAAAACATATCGTTACGGCGAACAAAGATTTAATGGCGCTGCATGGCGCCGAAATTACGGATAAGGCTGCGGAAATGGGCTGTGATGTGTTTTATGAAGCAAGCGTTGCCGGCGGCATTCCGATTATTCGCACCTTAATTGAAGGCTTCTCTTCGGATCGCATTACGAAAATTATGGGGATTGTGAATGGAACAACGAACTATATTTTATCGAAAATGAGTATGGAAGGCGCGGCGTATGCAGATGTTTTGAAGGAAGCGCAGCAGCTTGGTTATGCTGAGTCCAATCCGACTTCGGATGTTGAAGGTTTGGATGCGGCTCGTAAAATGACCATTCTCAGCACACTTGGATTTCATGCTCATGTTGCTTTGCAGGATGTGGCAGTTAAAGGGATTACCCAAGTGACGAAAGAAGATATACAATATGGTAAGCAGCTGGGCTACGAGATTAAATTGCTTGGTATTGCTGAACAGCACGATGAAAGCATTAGCATCAGTATTCAACCGACGATGGTCAAAACATCACATCCGCTAGCATCGGTTAATGGCGTTTTCAATGCTGTTTACGTATATGGTGAGGCTGTGGGTGAAACGATGTTTTATGGACCGGGAGCTGGGGCTATGCCTACAGCAACCTCAATAGTCGCCGATCTGGTCGCTGTAGTGAAAAACCTAAAATTAGGCGTAAACGGACAGAAGAATTTTGCTCCGAATCAAGTGAAGAAAATGAAAACGGAAGAGCAAATCACGTATAAAAACTTTATTTTATTGCATGTAGAGGATAAAGCAGGCGTTTTGGCGCAAATTACGCAGGTATTCGCCGAATATAACGTAAGCTTGGAATCTGTTATCCAGCATCCAAATCGCAGTAATCCCAAGGCGGAAATCATCATCATTACGCATGATGCTGTTCGCTCGGATATGAAAAAAGTACTTCATCATTTTGAATCAATGGATGTCATTTCGAAAATTAAAAGCGTTTATCGCGTTGAAGGGTAACAAAAATAAACTTCAAATGAGCTGACAAGGAGCTAATAAAAATGAGATACATGGGTTTGCTGCAAACATTTAAAGAATATCTGCCAATAACTGAAAAAACACCGATGATTACGCTGCACGAAGGAAATACGCCGTTAATTCGCGCGGAAAAGCTGTCGGAGCAATTGAATTTGGATATTTATTTGAAATACGAAGGCTTGAATCCAACGGGTTCATTCAAGGATCGCGGCATGGTTATGGCCGTTGCGAAAGCAATGGAAGAAGGCAGCCGTACCATTATGTGCGCTTCAACAGGCAATACCTCAGCGGCAGCTGCTGCTTATGCAGCGCGCGGTGATTTGAACTGTATTGTGATTATCCCGAATAATAACATCGCTCTGGGTAAGTTAGCGCAAGCGCTTATATACGGTGCAAAGGTAATCGCGATTGAAGGAAACTTCGACCGCGCTTTGGAAATCGTCCGTGAAATTACAGCCAAGCATCCGATTTCTCTGGTGAATTCGGTGAATCCTTTTCGTATCGAAGGACAAAAGACGGCAGCCTTTGAAGTGTGTGAACAATTAGGTAAAGCGCCGGATTTCTTAGCCATTCCAGTGGGTAATGCGGGTAATATCACCGCATATTGGAAAGGGTTTAAAGAATATTATGCCAGCGGAAAATCAAAATCGTTGCCGAAAATGATCGGTTTTGAGGCGGAAGGCGCCATGGCTATTGTCAAAGGCGAACCGATTTTGAATCCGGAAACGGTCGCGACTGCAATTCGTATTGGTAACCCAGCTTCTTGGCAGGGCGCTGTAAATGCGGCGAATGATTCAAAAGGCCAAATTAACTTTGTTACAGACGACCAAATTATTGAAGCGTATCGATTACTTGCGGGTAAAGAAGGCGTATTTGCGGAACCGGCATCAGCAGCTTCGCTTGCCGGCGTGATTAAGCTGAAGAAGGAAGGCTACTTTTCCGGTGGCGAATCCGTTGTCTGCGTGCTGACGGGCAATGGCTTGAAAGATCCGAACATTGCGATAAAAAGCGTCGGCAGCGATTTGTTAGTCGTGAAAGATGCCGAGCAGGATGTTATGGACGCAATTCAAAAATTGGAAGGCTAATTGCATCGCAACGGCGGCATTTATGAGGTGGCTTAAAAATGAATGGAACAAAAATTTGCGTTAAAGTACCTGCGAGTACGGCCAATCTGGGTCCGGGTTTTGATTGCTTGGGTATGGCGCTTGAATTATATGCTTGGATTGAAATGGGCTTCGCCAAGGAAACACAAATTCACCTGCATGGGGATCAAATGCATGGTATTCCAACCGATAAGACTAATTTAATTTATCGGGTAGCACAAATGATTTTCGCGAAAGCGGGATTCAATCACCCAGAGTTGGAAATTGCTATGTATAGTGACATTCCATTAACACGAGGCTTAGGTAGCAGTGCATCAGCGATCATTGGCGGCATGGTTGCAGCAAATGCGCTAATTGGCAATGCTCTGAGCGAGGATACGATTTTTCAAATGGCGACTGCGCTGGAGAAACATCCCGATAACGTAGGCGCATCGCTCTATGGCGGTTTTGTGGTTGCCTTTTGGGACGGAAATAGAGCCGAACATATTCGAATCGCCCCACATGAACGTCTTGAAATATTAGTAGCGATTCCGGAGTTTCATCTTTCAACGGAGAAGGCACGGACTGCGCTGCCAAAGGAAGTAACTATGAAGGACGCTGTCTTTAATTTAAGCCATTCCTCGCTCTTGGTTGCGGCATTATTTAGTGGAGAGCTGGAGATGATTCGCCATGCGATGCAGGATGTTCTGCATCAGCCTTATCGCGCTCCAATGATACCGGGGATGGAAACAATTTTGCTAGAAGCGACGAATAACGGTGCGCTTGGTGTTGCGTTAAGCGGTGCAGGGCCAACATTGCTAGCATTAGTTGATGCACAAAGCGATTCAAAAGCTTTACTTGAACAATTTATGTTGGATACGCTGAAGCTTGAACAAATCAAGGCAAAAACATTATGGCTCAAACCCGCCATGCAAGGAGCCGAAGTATTGACGCATTTTGCGGAGGATAAATCTTTTATCGAAAATATACAGTAAAAACATAAAAAGAGGGCTGTTCGACAAGCGGATTAAAATTGCTTGCTGCGCGGCCCTCTTGTTCAAAAAACCAAATTAGATCGAATCCATTCCCTCTTTTAACATCTGCAGGAATTGCACTTCTAACTTTTTAAGTTCAGAGCACGATTTTTGCAGAAGCGGCAAGTTATTTTTAATCGTTACTGGATTACGGTAAAGCTTTATTTTAACCAGCTTTTGCTTGATAATATTAGCTGATTTAAAGATGTGCTGGGCTAAATCGATGCTTGCTTGAGGGTAATCGACGTATTCCAAAAATTGCGCTAAAAAACATTTGGCACCTGAAATGAGTGCAAAGGCATGATCTAAACAAGTGATCATTTCATTAAAAGAGTTAAAATAGGCTGGATCTTCAAGATGCGTAATGATATGATCGTAAAATGAAAAATTGTCATTAAATAGCAGGAGCTTTTCTTTGAACTTCGTCTTGGCTATTTCTAGATTTTTGGAGTCGTTCATGCGGCTATCAAATTCAAAAAAGCTAATTCTCCCTGCTAAATAGTTATCGGAGCATATCGAGGCTTTTAAAATGTTAAGGTCATATTGGTGTTCTGCATAAATGTTCGCTGGGAAGTTATCTGTAATAAAAACACTTTTTTTGTCATCGTGATCCATATAACCATGAAGAATAAAATAATGGGGACCCTGCAGCGGTCCGTCCAATTGATGGGTATTTTCAAACCAATGATTAAAAAAAGCGCGGTCGCACCAAAAAAATAAAACTTTATTCTCGTTCAGCTTTTCTTGTATGTATACTTCCAGCAGATCAAAAGTGGCAAAGGTTTTTCTAATTTCTTTGATACCGAATAAATCAAAATCTTCCTCATTTCTGAGGTATTGCGTTTCGTAAGACCATCTAACCTTTTTTTGCAGAATGATTTCATTATAAATTTTATTCGTGTCTTCTAAAGCACCATAAAAAAACGGACAAATTTGAACCCCTTGGCTCTTTAAATAACTGAAAATGTGGTTCGAACGACAACTAATGTGATTTAAAGGATCGATGTGCTCGATGTTTTTGAGATCAATCATACTTTGCAATATTACCCCTCCTTAACTCTCTTTTTTTACAATTACATCCTATTATATCATTGATGATCCAATAGGTAATCCACTTGCTTTTTTTCTATAGTGGTGATACTATTTTTTAGAACTAAGCAGTCTATTCATTTATTAAAAGGAGAGGTCCAGGCATGAGGAAAATTGCCTTTTTAGGACCGGAAGGAACAGTTACTCAAGAAGCGGCTCGCTATTTTTTTGCTGGCGAAAATCACTTGTTCGTTCCTTACAAACTGTTTGCTGATGTGATGGCAGCGACCGTTTCCGGGGAAACCGATTTAAGCGTCATTCCTGTGGAAAACACAATAGAAGGCTCTGTCAAGGATACGGTAGACTTATTAGTGCATGAAGTAGATCTTCCCATTCTCGCCGAATGGACCTATCCATCGTTTCAAAATTTGATTGGATTTGGTTCAGAATATATAAATCAAGCGGGAAAACTAGATTTAACAACAATTAAAAAAATTTTCTCTAAAGATGTTGCGATTGCACAGTGCAGGGAATTTTTAAAAAACCATTTGCCTCAAGCGGAGATTGAATTTATTAGCAGTACAGCCGAGGGTGTAAAATTTGTTAAAGAACATCCCAACGAAGGCTATGCGGCAATCGGTACCAAGCTATCGTCCGAGATTTACGGACTGGACGTGTTGGCAGATCATATTACGGATCATATGAATAATTTTACCCGGTTTATGTTAGTCGGGCATCAGGCTCCAGCATTGAAAGCATCTGATTTGACAAAAACTACGATACTGGTCACATTGCCTGAAGATTATCCGGGTGCGTTACATCAAGTATTATCTGCATTTGCTTGGCGAAAAATCAATCTATCCAAAATCGAATCTAGACCGACGAAGTTAAAGCTAGGCAGCTATTTTTTTTATATAGATATCGAGGGTTCGATGGATTCGGTGTTGCTGCCTGCAGCGATTGCGGAAATTGAAGCAATTGGTTGCATTGTACGTGTATTGGGTTGTTACCCGAGTTATTCTTATGCGGGTTTAAATACGGAGGTGTACTAAATAAATGGCTCAGTGGATTTACTTAAACGGACAATATGTACAAAAGGAAAATGCGCTTATTTCAGTATACGATCATGGTTTTTTGTATGGTGATGGTATTTTCGAAGGCATACGGATTTACAATGGCAATATTTTTAAATGCAAGGAGCATTTGGATCGTCTTTACGATTCAGCTAAATCCATTATGCTTACTATTTCGTTGACTTATGAGGAAATGAAGCAAGCCTTAATTGATACGGTTCGCAAAAATGAGCTGCGAGATGGATATATTCGTTTGGTTGTTTCTCGTGGTCCTGGGGATCTAGGTTTAGATCCGCGTCGTTCGCCGAAATCGAATGTCATTATTATTGTGGAGCAGCTGGCAATCTATCCAGATGAAGCTTATCTAAATGGTTTGAAAACCGTTTCGGTTTCCACACGCCGCAACGTTCCTGATGCACTCAATCCGAAAATCAAATCGCTGAATTATCTCAATAATATCATGGTGAAAATACAAGCGAATTTAGCTGGTGTGGGTGAAGCGATTATGCTGAATTCGCAAGGGTATGTAGCGGAAGGTTCATCAGACAATATTTTTATTATTAAAAGAGGTGTGGTTTTTACGCCGCCTTGCTACTGTGGTGCTTTAGAAGGGATTACACGCGCCGCGATCATTGAAATTTGTCAAAAAATCGGCTATCAGATAAAGGAAGAGCCTTTTACATTGCACGATGTTTATGTGGCGGATGAAGTATTCTTTACGGGTACCGCTGCTGAAGTCATCGCTGTATGTGAAGTGGATGCTCGGATTATTGGCGAAGGAAAAGCGGGTCCGATTACAACACATTTACTAAAAGAATTCCGTGGAGTAGTTGAAATGGACGGAGTTAAAGTCTACGATATTGCTTAAATTACTTCTTCCTCACTGCGATTTTTGCAGTGGGGTATTTTTTTTGTGAAATAGATGTCAAAAGCCTATCTGCTGCATAAAATGTAAGTGTCATTCTAGGCAGTATAATTATACTGCTAACGGGCAACTTGTTGCAGTTAACAGTGTAGCTGCTGCGGAGCCATTTTACGCTTTATTAAATCGAAGGAGGTTTTTGGTTTTGAAAATTCATATGGTTAAACCAGGCGATACAATGTACAAAATTGCGCAAAAATATCATGTTGAGCTGGATCAACTTATTGCGTTTAATCCGCAAATTACAGATCCCGAACAAATTGATGTGGGAATGAAGGTGAAAATACCATCTGCTCCGACGCACCAAGGGAATCAAGTTTATGCGCATAAGCATATGGTTGTACAAGGGGATACCTTATGGAAAATTGCCAAAGCATGGGGACTTCCATTAAAGGCCATGGTGGATGCCAATCCCCAATTGAAAAATCCAAGTGTTTTATTAACAGGAGAGACTGTCTATATTCCAGACAACCAACACTCGCATATTCATATGAATATGCCAGCGAATCCAGCCTATGTGGCACCTTTACAGTTACCCATTGCTAACCCGAATCCACCGATGAATGAGCAGCCTATAATCCAGCAGCCGCCTGTTCCACAGCTTATGATACAGCCTGAAGTAAAACAGCAAGCAGAGCAACAGCCTCAGTATATAGCGGAAGAGCAACCGGAACCGGAAATGAAGCATGTTTATTCATCGGAGCATTTATTTGCACAGTTTAATATCCCAGCAGTAGAAGCACATGCAAATGCAGAATCACCTTCATCGATGCAAATGCCATCTTGGGATTTCAATGAAATGCCTTCTCAGATGCCATACCAACCTTACGTAACTCAACAGCCTCTTGCAGCAAAACCCGATTGCGGCTGTGGTTGTGGAAAAAGCGCTGTGTATGATGAAAATCCCATGTACTATACAAATCCTATGTCAATATCTCCATTCCAGTCTCCTTATCCATTACCCTCTGCACAGCCATTTTATCAACAGCCTACCTACCAACAACCTTACCAACAGCCTTACCAACAGCCATACCAACAGCCATACGAACAACCAACCTATACACAACCTGCTTACCAACAGCCATACCAACAGCCTTACGAACAACCAACCTATACACAACCTGCTTACCAACAGCCTTACGAACAACCAACCTATACACAACCTGCTTACCAACAGACTGCCTACCAGGAACCAGCCTATCAACAGCAGCCTTACCCGCAAATGCAGTGGGGTCCATCCAATGCTTCAGCAATTCCTGCTGCCCATATGATGCCGCCTTGCTATCCAATGGACGTTGTAAGTACAATGAATTATCCTTATATGATGCCGAGTCCTCCTTGGGCGACTCCTTATAATTATGCACAGGTTCAAGCCACAATAGATAAGCAAGAAAGTCATAGGGATATCAATACAGAAAACGAATCTAATGAAGCTAAAGAGGATTCACCTCAAAAGGAAACGGTCAAAAACCAGCAAAAATCTACAAATCGTTCGAATCGTTCGAATCGCTCTTCCAAAGTGGTAGATGAACGGGCCGTGCTGCATTCTTTTTTAGAAAAAATGGCGAATACTGAATCCATGAAAGAAAGTAAAACAAATCAACCCTGGATCAATCGATAAGATCATAGAACAGGTATAAAATCTTCTACCGAGGGCAAGCTAGAAAAAACTCGGAAGAAGGGATTCCAGTGAGCTTTTCAAACTTAATTAAACAACTTAAAAAACGATTGAAATCAGGAAAGCGTCGCTTATCTTTAGGCATTCTGCTTGTATGTCTCGGACTTGCAGCACTTGGTCTTTGGATTCAGGCAAGCAATCATTCGCTGGAAGCGTCGGAACGAAACGCTGTAAATGCAAAAGCAGTATTCGCCCCAGAGACAAATCAGCAAACGGAAGATGTGTTACAGCAGATTAAAAAAAGCGGTGTTCGCGAAACTTTTCTCCAAAAAATATATGTGTGCGGAGAAGAGACGGCAAAAATCGGGACGTTAAAATCAGCTGATATCGTTGCCTATCATTTAGCACACCTTCAAGATCAGATGAAGCTAAATGAGCAGGGACAGGTGTATTTTACAGAACAGGTGGAGGATTTGTCTGTACAATGCAAACAAAACGCGTTTTTTGGATTAGATAAGAATGGAAATCTTTCATTGTTTGAAGGGCTTCCGATGCATGAGCAAATTATTCGCACTTTTTTTCAACTGAACGTCGAACATCTTAAAACGAGCTTGCCGCAAGGAACGCTCAATCAATTAGAGCAAGGGATTAAGGTAAGTGATTTAGCGGAATACAACAGCGTGCTTTCGACATTTAGTGATTATGCTGTAGAAGCTGTCGGTCGCTAGTAATCAGAAAAATAGCAGGTCCCCAATGGCTTATGCCTATGGGGATTTTTTGCATACTCATCCTTCCTATTATCTGTTATAATAAATAGAATACATATGTTCGCTTTATTCGAGTTAGGGGAGAATGATTTTGCGTATACTTGGCATTGATCCGGGAATTGCGATTGTCGGATTTGGATTTATCGATAAGCAGGGAAGCAAGCTTGTTCCAGTGCAGTACGGTGCGATACAAACCGATTCGCATACAGAGGCGTCACTTCGTCTGAAACAAATTTATGATACAATGGTACAATTAATAGACCAATATAAACCGGATGCCGTAGCGATTGAAAAGCTTTTTTTTAACCGCAACGTGACGACAGCTTTAACAGTTGCCCAAGCAAGAGGCGTTCTTATTCTGGCGGCTGTCCAACGCGGTTTACCCGTTGCAGAGTATACACCGCTTCAAGTTAAACAAGCGATTGTAGGTTATGGTAAAGCGGAGAAGAAGCAGGTTCAAGAAATGGTGCGGATCTTCCTCCATCTATCCGCAGTGCCTAAGCCGGATGATGTAGCAGATGCATTGGCTATTGCGATTTGCCACGCTCATTCCTATTTACTAACACAAAAGATAAATGAGGTATCGAAGCGATGATCGATTTTCTAAGAGGCACCCTGGTTTATCGGGAAACGGATTATATTGTATTGGATGTTCATGGGGTCGGATATCGTATGTTTTGTGCGAATCCTTTTGCAATACCACATGATGAAGGCAAGGAAGTGACACTTTTCGCACACCATCATGTACGAGAGGATGCAGCGATATTATTTGGTTTTCAATCTCGTGAGGAACAAGCTTTGTTTCGCAGACTTCTTTTTGTAACTGGAATTGGTCCCCGTGTGGCGCTTGGAATTCTTTCCGTTGGCCGACCTGAAGCTGTCGTGACAGCCATATATCAAGAGGATATTGATTTCCTGATTAAGCTTCCGGGCATTGGCAGGAAAACGGCACAGCGCATTATTCTCGATCTTAAAGATAAATTAGCGGATTTACCGATGTTTCATTCCTCTGCAGCTGCCGCAGTCACACCAACTGGACCTTCATTTCGCGGAGGTGGAGCAGCATGGCATGAAGCGAAGCAAGGTTTACTCTCCCTTGGATATTCGGAAGCCGAAATTGATCGCATCTGGCCTGTTATTCAACAAAGCGCAAGTACGGGTTCATCAAGTGAAGTATGGATTAAACTTGCACTTCAGGCGTTATTTAAGGGGTAGTTTTGAGGAGGATTTAGAATGGAAGACAGACTCATTTCGGCTAATTTAATGATGGAAGAGCAGGCGGTGGAATTAAGCCTTCGCCCGCGGTTTTTAGCTGAATATATCGGTCAGACACAAGCTAAGGAAAATTTAAAAGTGTATATTGAAGCGGCAAAGCAGCGGAAGGAAGCACTGGATCATGTCTTATTGTATGGTCCGCCGGGACTTGGTAAAACAACGCTTTCGAACATTATTGCCAACGAATTAGGCGTCAATATAAGAATAACCTCAGGACCTGCAATTGAACGACCCGGCGATTTAGCCGCCATCCTAACTAATCTCCAAGAAGGAGATGTGCTTTTCATTGATGAAATTCATCGTCTCCAGCGTACTGTAGAAGAGGTTCTTTACCCGGCAATGGAGGATTTTGCTCTGGACATCATGATTGGAAAGGGTCCAAGCGCGCGCTCCGTACGTCTAGACCTGCCTGCATTTACACTGATTGGAGCAACAACTCGAGCGGGCTTGCTCTCTTCACCTTTACGTGATCGTTTTGGTGTCGTCAGTCGTCTGGAATATTACACCATCGATGAACTTACGTTTATTGTTAATCGGGCGGCTGAAATTCTCCATGTACCTATTGTTGGAGAAGCAGCTCATGAAATTGGGATGCGTTCGCGTGGGACACCTCGGATTGCCAATCGGATATTGAAGCGGGTGCGTGATTACGCGCAGGTGCGCGGAGATGGTATCATTTCGTTGGATATTGCGAAAAGCGCATTACATTTGCTGCAGATTGATGATTTAGGATTGGATCAAATCGATCATAAAATGATTGAAGCCATCATTAAGAACTTTCAAGGCGGGCCCGTTGGTCTCGATACGATTGCAGCTACAATTGGGGAAGAAAGCCAAACGATAGAGGATGTTTACGAACCTTTTTTATTGCAAATCGGATTTTTACAACGGACTCCACGCGGGAGAGCAGTCACTCCTTTAGCTTATCGTCACCTAGGTCTGCAACCTCCAGAAAGCAAATAATATTTCTCTTCAAGAAAGGAAGTCACATTATGATAGCCCATGCTAAATTCTCCAAGCGTATTGTTCTACTGGTAGCGATTTTTTTGGTCATAAGCAGTCATTTATTTCAAACAAACACGTTAGCGGCAGTACCTAAACTAGATAATATTCGGGTGGCTCTTTTCATAGATACAGGTAACTATCATCTGAATTCTCCAACAGCTACCCTTACTTCGGATAGCGGCATGACCATCGGCATGCGAACACCAGCCGGAGTGCAAAATTGGCAAATCGGTGATTCATCCAAAACGATCCGCGGAACGATTGATCAATTTATGGTGCAAGTATTAGAAACAACAGATGCCAACAAAGCTTCGATTTTAAAGCAAAGCCTAAATGATTCCAGCTATAATGGCTATGTATTTAATAAAACCAAACAAGGAAAAGCACTTTTTCAAGTTTGGGCAGGTCCCTATGAAACGAAAGATGCGGCAGCCGCAGCCAAGGATGCGATTAGCAAAAATGCAAAGCTGGCCGCATTAATCAATATACCGAACAATACAACTAAGTTAACAGGGCCTTTACATTGGAATGCAGGGAGCTATGCTTCTGTATCTGAGGCGGTTTATGCGCAAACTAATTTGGCGCAAACTGGAATTGTTGCTGATTTGGCTTATCAAGCTAATGCAGCAGGAACGACGACGTATTCCGTATGGGTAGGTAACGAATCGGATCAAGCTGCGCTTGATTTAGTAAAGCAGCAATCGCTAAAGATCTTACCATCGCTTGTTTTACAAGCTGTGGATGCGAATGCCGCTTATTTGTTAAAACGGGATGACAGCTCTGCTGCTGTAACCGGACAAGCCGTGATTCCCCATTATTTTTTTAATTCTGTGAATCAAAAGGTTTGGATAACCGGTGTGAATCAAGCGAAAATTACAGTGAAGGAAAAAGCCAATCACTCCTATCGCGGCAGCATGGAATGGAGTCAATTCACGAATAAAATGGCGCTTATAAACGAAGTGCCGTTTGAGCAATATTTGTATGGCGTAGTTGGGTCGGAAATGGAAACAGGTTGGCCGTTGGAAGCGTTGAAGGCACAAGCTGTGGCAGCCCGTACTTATGCATTGCAACGGGGAATGGCTTACAAAATCGCCAATATTTCAGACAGCACTACCGATCAAGTTTATAATGGCACGGAGTATGCGGATATTATTAAAGCTGTAGATGCAACCAAGGGTGAAGTATTAGTCGATAAAAATGGTTTGATTACGCCTTTTTATTCAGCGAATGCCGGCGGAGTTTCAGCAGATCCATCAGAGGTATGGGGCAGCTCGGATGCCTATTTAAAAAGCTTTCCCAGCCCAGGAGATGACTCGGCTCAAAGCAAAGCTATTTGGCGTCATGTTGTACTATTGGATGGCACAGTAGGTTATGTCCTTTCAGATTATTTGAAAGATACAGGGCTGAAAAATTCAGCTGGGCTGCCTATTTATGAATCAACCGATCAAGCAGTAAACGTACGTCAAATTGCTTCCTCCAGAGATACAATTAGTCTTTCCATAGCAAAAATTAATAAGGGTGATCACGTAGTTGCCATTGGTCAGTCTTTACAGTCCGGTTCTTACAACTGGCAACGCGGGCCTGTTGATGCTGCTGCGTTAGCTGCGCAAATGAACAGTGTTCTGGTTTCCAAGCTCAGCGCTCCTTTACAGTCATTAAAAGTAACAAGTCGCGGACCTTCAGGTCGTGTCATTGGGTTACAAGCGAACGGGCAGGAGGTTAAAGTAACCCATCCTGATTCTTATCGAACAGTACTGGGCAGTTTGCCCAGCACTTTGTTTGAAATTGAAGAAACAGGCAGTTATACTGTATTGGGAGCAAATGGCGCAGTGAGCACGTTTCCGCAAACTACTTCGGGTGGACTCTACGTCTTGCAAGGTCAGCAACTGAAATCGCAAGTAACACAAAAGCAATGGTTTACGATGAACGCAGATCAGCAAGTGAGACCTGTGACGACACAACCTCAGTTTATATTTACGGGTAAAGGGTATGGACATGGTCTAGGTATGTCACAAGACGGTGCAAATGGATTTGCCCAACAAGGGTATGATTATCAAAAAATATTGAAAAGCTATTATGCAGGAGTCAATATAGTTAAGGAATGAATCGAATGGATGTAGAAAGTTATTATTTCGAATTACCAGAGCGATTGATCGCACAAACCCCATTAGTGGAAAGGACGCAGTCCAAGCTGCTGACTTTAGATAAAACGACAGGGGAAACCGCACATTTACAATTTGAACAACTGCTTGATTTGCTTCATCCGGGTGATCTTCTTGTACTGAATGATACGCGCGTTATCCCGGCGAGATTATTTGGTTTTAAAACCGATACCGGTGCAAAGGCAGAAGTTCTGCTTCTGCAAGCTTTAGGGGACGATCGCTGGGAAGTATTAATCCGCCCGGGTAAACGATTGAAAAAAGGTGCGCGCCTTTCGTTTGGCATCCAGCCAAATCATCTGACTGAATCAGTGTCCACACCTAAATTAAGTGCTGTGATTGAAGAGGAAGGCGAAATGGGCGGCAGAATTATTCGCTTTACCTATGAGGGAATTTTCAATGAAATTCTCGATCAATTGGGACAAATGCCGCTTCCGCCTTATATTAAAGAACGTTTAGCGGAAAAGGAACGCTATCAAACCGTATATGCACGCCATGAAGGATCGGCTGCCGCTCCAACAGCAGGGCTGCACTTTACGGAATCCTATCTGGATAGGATAAGGGCAAAAGGAATTAAAACAGCTTATGTTACGCTTCATGTTGGCCTAGGCACATTTCGCCCTGTATCGGTAGAGCGGATCGAGGCGCATGTCATGCACTCCGAATACTATCAGCTTCTTGATGAAACGGCGATAGCGATTAACGAGGCGCGTGTAAGAGGCAGTCGAATTATCGCAGTGGGTACGACATCAGCACGTACATTAGAAACAGTCGCGCGTCTTTGCAGTGTGGATCAGCCATTGCAGGAGGGCGGAAATGTTTCCACTTTAATAAGCGCTTCACAAGGGTGGACAGACATTTTTCTATATCCTGGAAAGCCATTTTTGTTAGTGGACGCACTTTTAACTAATTTCCATCTGCCCAAATCAACTTTATTGATGTTGGTCAGTGCATTAGCTGGTAAAGAAGCCGTATTGAAAGCATATCAAGAAGCTGTAGAACGGGAATATCGGTTTTTCAGCTTTGGCGATGCTATGTTTATCTATTAAGCGTTATACTATATAAACAGAGGAAGCGATAGGTTTGGCAATTCGTTACGAGCATATTAAAACGTGCAAACAATCAGGCGCGCGTTTGGGTAAAATCCACACCCCTCACGGTGTAATTGAAACGCCAGCTTTTATGCCTGTAGGCACGCAAGCAACGGTTAAAACATTAAGCCCGGAAGAATTAAAACAGATGGACGCGCATATTATTCTCAGTAACACCTATCATTTATTTTTACGCCCTGGTTATGAATTGGTGCGCCAGGCTGGAGGTCTTCACCGCTTTATGAACTGGGATCGTCCTATACTAACCGATAGCGGCGGTTTTCAAGTATTCAGTTTAAGTGAAATGCGTAAAATCACCGAAGAAGGAGTACATTTCCGCTCGCATTTAAATGGGGACAAGCTGTTTCTTTCACCCGAAGTTGCGATGGAAGTGCAGAACGCGTTAGGCGCTGATATTATTATGGCCTTTGACGAGTGTCCGCCATATCCAGCAGAGTACGATTACGCAAAGCAATCATTGGAACGGACAAGCCGTTGGGCTGAACGTTGCTTAACCAGCCATGCACGTCCACACGATCAAGCCTTATTCGCAATCATTCAAGGTGGAATGCATGAAGGCCTGCGGAGGCAGAGCGCAACGGATTTGACTTCCATGGATTTTCCGGGGTATGCTATTGGTGGATTAAGTGTCGGTGAACCTAAGCCTTTAATGTATGAGGTTTTGGATTATACCGTTCCACTTATGCCTGCCAACAAACCAAGATATTTGATGGGAGTAGGTTCTCCAGATGCATTGCTTGAAGGCTCCATCCGTGGGATAGATATGTTTGATTGTGTGCTGCCTACACGGATTGCGCGCAACGGCACAGTCATGACGAGTAATGGACGGTTGGTCATTCGTAATGCCAAATATGCCGAGGATTTTGCTCCGCTCGATCCGAAATGCACTTGTTATACCTGTACTTACTATTCTCGCGCTTATATTCGTCATTTGATTAAAGCAGAAGAAACCTTCGGAATACGTCTAACTTCGATTCATAACCTGCATTTTTTATTGGATTTGATGCGAAACATTAGACAAGCTATAGTCGAAGATCGATTGCTTAATTTTCGTGATGAATTTTTCGTGCAGTATGGTTTAAATGATAACGACAGGGGTTTTTAAACAGAAAGGAGGTAAAAATATGCACATTTTAGCAGATGGAAGCACAGCAGCATCATCAACGAGCTCATTTTGGACATTTGCTCCAATCATACTTATGTTTTTAGTGCTTTATTTCTTGCTTATTCGTCCTCAACAAAAAAGACAAAAAACAAGAAATGGCATGCTGAACACTTTGAAAAAAGGTGACAAGGTTGTAACGATTGGCGGCATGCACGGTTCCATATTGGAAATAGACGATGAAAACAATACGATTCTATTGCGTGTAAATGACACCACAAAATTAACATTTGATCGTTCAGCGATTAATGCGATATCGCAATCAACTCCAGTATCCGAGAAAAATTAAACGAACGATACATATAAAACGAGCGCCCCTTTAATTAGGAGCACTCGTTTTTATTTTTATAGCGAAAGCTTAATCCAACGATTGTTTTTGGAAGTCACGGTTTTTGTTTAAATTGCCAAATAGGTTGGCAACCCAGGCTTTGCCTTCACTAATTCTTATTCCGCGACGGCCTGCTGCAATCCCAAGCACAAGGCCGGCGCTTGCATCCGTTAACCAATGAATCCCTAAGTAAAAGATGGAGAAGATGATAAATGCAGCACTAAATACCGAAAATAAGCCCCAGAATTTGTTTTTTGACTTTAAAGCAATGACAGCCATCGAAACCGAGATGGAAGTGTGAAGACTTGGGAAGCAATTATGCACACCCGATAACGGACGATAATCAATTTCAAAGGTAGGAAATATATGGCCCATTAAAAATTGCACGTCTGGACGGAATGACCAAACCTCACTTACCGAAAAAAACAAGTAAAAGGGAATCGCAATAATATAATTTAACAAGATGGCGTAGCAAACCGCATAAAACATTTTATAGTTTTTTTGATAGGTGTAAATAAACACGGAAGCAATCATTAAGGATGTGAATATAACAACATAAAAGAAAGTTGAAAAATAAGTTAATGTATTATTGAGGAACAGATGTTGAAACCAGGCAACGAAATTACCTTCTAAACCAAAGATCGATGGAGTGAAATCGGCTTTATAATGCATACTGTTTGCAATGATTAATTCGATCTTGTTTATAAACAAAATGCCGATCAATAAAATAAAATGGATAGCGAATTTTCGTGAGGTAAACATCTCCTGTACGAATGAACCAGCTGCATACAATGGATTTTTTCTAGTCGAGAGTATAATTAGAAAAACAACAGTTCCAGTGATCCAGAGGGTGACATCCGTCATGGAATGGAAAGTAAACATTAAATTTCCCCCTAAAATATGGCAAGTATCTAAGCAAATAAAGCAACTTTAATAGTATACCATATTAAAAAGGAAAGTTAAAAAAATTACTTTGCGTTATTTACGCCAAGGATTCCCCCAAAAGCACCCACTAGATAAGCTGCAATGAGCGAGAAAAAAATGTGAATGGTGATTGCTTGATCATAGCCAAGAAAGCCAACACTCCAAATAATGACGGCATATAATATACCAAGCAACCCGCCATGATACCAGCCTTTTCGATTTGTTCGTTTCCCGCAAACATAGCCCCCAATAAGAATGGAAATCGCGTGGACAATATAAGCATAAAAGGCAAGTGAATTTTCCTTTTGGTTCGTAAACGCCAGAATGAAAGAAATGATGAGCGCACCTATTCCCATAATCACAAAAGAATAGACCATTCCAGCAAAAATGGGTGACTCGATACGAAAGGCAGCGCTTTTATTCATAGGCTCCATCAGAACACCTCTCTATTTCATAGTTTTATCTTCATTCTATGGTCAAGCATTCCTAAATATTCTTGCCGAACCAGGGAATTCGTTTAAGATCATATTTGTTAATTAATTGAAATTGCGTAATACATATTAAATAAAGAAGAAGACTTATAAAGCTTGAACCAACAAAGCGAATAAAAAGATGGGTCGTCCAGCCCGTATGCATGATAAAAAAGCAAACGACACCCATTATTAGCATGGATGCGCCAACCTTAAGGAAATCAGCGGTATGCATCGAGAATTTGAGAAAACGGGATACGGTATTCCAATGCAATAAGGTAACTATAATAATATTGATATTTATCGCCATGATTGCACCTAGAATGCCGAAATTTGGTTTCGTGGCTAACAAGTAAATAAGCGCAAGCTTTACCACTGCACCGATTAGGGTGTTTACTAAGGCATTTCCTGGCTTGTCTAATGCTTGCAGTGCGGCTTGCAATGGGGCTTGGAAGTATATAAACAGTGCGATTGGAGCCATCATTTTCAGCATCACTCCGGCTTCCGTATTTTTGTATAAGTAAAAGCAAAGCGGATCGGCTAGCACATACATCAAAACTGCAAATGGGGCTCCGGTTACAAGTGCAAGCCGCAGAGATTGATGCAATCTTTTATGAATGAGGGGGATATCCTTTCTTGCAGCTGCTTCCGACAACGATGGGATTAAGGAAACGGATAGGGAATAGGTGAGCGCGCTTGGGAGCAAAAGAACCGGAATGATCATCCCTTGAAGCACTCCGTATTCAGCGGTAGCCACGGCGGTAGCGACACCCGCTATAGCTAAGCTTTGTACGATTGCAATCGATTCCAGAAAGTAGGAAAGCGATCCGACTAGCCGACTAGCTGTCACTGGGAGTGAAATTCGCATAATTCGGTTGAATGCATTTCTACTCTGTCTTTGAATAGGCTTTGAACCGATGGAGGCTTTATTGAAGCTTCTGTAGCCTTTTTTATTTCGCCAATAATAGACTAGAAGAATGAATAACCCTAATAATTCTCCAATCATAACACCAATCATTGCGCCTGCAGCGGCGAATTCAATTCCATAGGGAAGCATTTTATAAGCGAAAAAAAGCACGCAGACGATACGCAATAAAGTTTCGCAAACCTGCGAAACCGCTGTGGGGATCATGTTTTGTCTACCTTGGAAATAACCTTTGAATACCGCCGATATGCCAACGATGATGATAATCGGGCTCATCCACATAAAGGTGTAATATACACGTGTATCTGTAAGGAGATGGCTCGTGATCCAAGGGGCAGCCAACACGCAAACAGCTGTAAAAAAGATGCTCAGCGTACATGTAATAGCCAAAGCGGTTTTGAGGATGTTTTGGATTCGAGCCTCATTGCCTTGAGATTCAGCTTCCGCTACTAATTTAGCAATCGCGAGTGGAATTCCCCCTGTAATGATCGTTATAATGACAATGAGAAAGGGGTAGCCCATTTGGTACAAACCTACGCCCTCGGCACCAATAACGCGGGGAAGCGCAATGCGGGGAACGAAGCCGAGCACTCGGTTGATGATACCCGCTGTTAATAAAATTAAGGTTCCCTTCATGAATGATTGCTTGTACTTGCTCATCGGTATATCTTCCTCCTTTTAAGCTGGGACCTTATTCTTTATGGATATGCTTTTAACGTCCAAGCTCATGCAACAAATTTACTTATGGATAATGCTGCGGGGGAAGGATTCTTTGTTTTTTCAGCGAATATGTAGAATGAAGTTCTGATGCTTACGATGCCAGTTTTGCAAAGATCGCAAAACTTTTAGGAGGATTTAAACAATGACCCATGAGTCGGTGTTCGAATATAACGAACAAGAGCTAAACAAAATAATTGAAGATTTATGCTGGAGCAAATCCGAGGAATTCAAAAAATTGGGGTATGAAGCTGTTACGGGTAAAGATATTTGGGATTGTGTAAGCGACAAGTATGCTAAATCTGGAGTCCCTCCGCTTCATAAAGTGGTGAACGATATTTTATCTTTAAAAACGACAAATTTTATGAATTGGATGACGATGAGAGCTTTTAAAGGCACCTTTTAAACAGGAGGCCTTTTTTTCATAATACTAAATTGACTCGTTTTTCATCGGTGAGTATAATAGGACTATTGAGCATGGAAGGGAGACATATCGGTTATGAATGGCAAAAGATTTATTGCGTTTGTTTTAATTGTTATTTTGGCGCTTGGAACGATTGGCGCTACAAGTTCTTTTCTGATGAATAAGATTAAATTGGGGTTGGATTTAAAGGGTGGATTTGAAATTTTGTATACAGCGAAACCAATTATTGCAGGTGGCGTGATTACAAAACAAGCATTGAATGAAACAGCGAACAGCTTAAAAAAGCGCGTTGATCCAACGGGTACGATGGAACCGGATATTTCTCCAGAAGGAAAAGACCGTATTCGTGCAAGGATCGCGGGTGTGGCGAATGCAGAAGAAGTTAGAGCAAATTTGGTGAAGCCTTTTTATTTGAACTTTAAAAAGGGTCTTAATGGCGAAATTTTGATGGATGGCAGTGATTTTGTTCCCAATGGAGCAAAAGTACAATACGATAATTCACAGCCGATCGTCTCGATTAAATTGAAAAAAGCAAGTAAAATGAAAGAAGTTACTACAGCTGCATTAAACGGAACTATGGCTATTTATATGGATGATCAATTGCTTTCCAATCCAAGTGTTCATACGGTCATTGACAGTGACAGTGCTGTCATTAACGGATTCTCTTCTTTGGCGGAAGTCCAATCGTTAGTTGATAAAATCAATCTAGGCGCACTGCCGCTTAAGCTGGAAGAAAAATATACGCAAAGCGTCGGCGCATCTTTAGGGAAACAATCATTACAAGATACCGTAGTAGCGGGACTTATCGCTTTAGTCATCATCATCGTTGGAATGATAGGCTTTTATCGCGTTCCGGGGTTTATTGCAAGCGTGACGCTAATAACCTATACCTGGATGCTTTTGCTTGTGTTCTATTTATTGAACGCAACGTTAACCTTGCCGGGAATTGCCGCATTCGTGCTTGGCGTTGGGATGGCTGTCGATGCGAATATTATAACGTATGAAAGAATTAAAGAAGAAATGCGCAGTGGGAAAAGCATTCTATCCTCATTGAGAGCAGGTTCTAAAACTTCATTCAAAACGATTATTGATGCGCATGTAACAACCTTGATTGCTGGAGCTGTACTTTATTTTATCGGGACAGGCTCCATTCAAGGATTTGCGTTAACGCTTATCTTTAGCATATTAGTCAGTCTAGTATCGAACGTGTTTTTATCGCGCCTCTTATTACAATTGTTAGTGAAATCGGGCGTTGTTAATAAACCAGGTTATTTCGGTGTGAAGGAGGAAGAAATCAGTGCGTTATAATTTTAAATTTGATATTATCAAACATCGCAAAAGATTTTTCGCGCTTTCGGCGTTCATTACGCTAATTGGGATTTTGACATTATTTGTTTTCGGTTTAAACTTTGGAGTCGACTTTAAAGCGGGTACATCGCTGGATATTACTGTAGGTAAAACCCTTGATAAAACTAAGGTTGAGCAAATCTTCAAAGATGCCGGCTATGTGCCTGCAATAACCACCATTGGTGGAGACAAAAGTGATCGCGTGACGGCTCGATTTGATAAGGTACTCAAATTGGACGATGTGAATAAGATTATAAGTGCGATGACTACCGCATACGGGGTTGACCTCAGTCATAGCCATGATGAAAATACGGTGGATATCGAATCGGCAAAAGAGCTCGGTAAATTAGCCATTTATGCAGTCTTAGCCGCCTGCTTGGGAATTATTATTTATGTGAGTATTCGTTTTGAATGGCGCTTTGCGGTGGCAGCTATCATAGCTCTACTGCATGATGCATTTATCGTCGTAAGTCTTTTCTCGATATTCCGTTGGGAAGTCAATCTTCCTTTTGTCGCCGCTGTGCTAACGATTATCGGTTATTCGATCAACGATACGATTGTTATTTTCGACCGAATCCGTGAAAACTTGCGATTTTCTAAGCTCAAAAATTTCAATGATCTTTCCGAACTCGTTAACCGCAGTATTTGGCAGACGATGACGCGTTCGATCAATACGATATTGACGGTGCTCATCGGAGCCATATGTTTATTCGTTTTCGGCAGCCCGGCCATTAAATACTTCTCCCTTGCAATGATTGTTGGACTTGTCAGCGGTGGATATTCATCTATTTTCATTGCAAGCCCAATCTGGTTGTTAATGAAAAATAAATCGATTTCCAATAATAAAAAGCTTATTGCTGCAAAAGAATAATCATCGGCCGCGTGAATTTTCTTCCGCGGCTTTTCCAATCCGTTCTAAATTTATTTGGGGAGTGTCCAGATGTCAGAGCAACGATTTAAACAGGCGGAATTTGCGGCGTGGCTTGGAATTATCGGCAACATATTTCTGGCGATAATGAAAGGCGTCGTTGGCTGGTTAAGCAATAGTAAAGCCTTGATCGCTGATGCCGTGCATTCAGCCTCAGATGTAGCGGGATCTTTGGCTGTATTAATCGGTCTACGAACTGCAAAGCTGCCTCCTGATGAAGATCATCCTTATGGGCACGGCAAAGCGGAATCCATTGCTGCGATTATTGTTTCTGTGCTTCTTTTAGTTGTTGGTGTGGAAATAGGTATATCTGCTGTAAAGACGGTTATACATGGAGTTTCGTCTCCGCCAAAAGGTTTTGCTATCATTGCCATTGTGGCTTCCATTGTGATTAAAGAAGCGATGTTCCGCTATAAATACAAGCTAGGGAAAAAATTATCGAGCCAGGCTCTGATTGCAAATGCCTGGGAGCATCGATCGGATGTTTATTCGTCTTTAGCTGCGCTAGCAGGGGTGCTAGGCGCATTAATCGGAAAATATTATAGTGTAGAACAACTCTATATCCTTGACCCGTTAGCTAGCCTATTCGTAGCTGTGCTCGTGTTGAATATGGGCTATAGGCTGGTGATGGAGTCGATTCATAATACGATGGATCACGTCATGCACGCTGAGGATGCCGCTGAGCTCATTAATACCGTGCAAAAAATTAAAGGAGTTATCACGGTCGATGATTTACGCGCCAGAGAGCATGGGCATTATGTGATTGTTGATGTGAAAATTAGCGTGAATCCAAAAATCTCTGTGTTGGAAGGTCATGATATCGCAAGACTTGTTAAACAGCAGTTGATGAAGCGGTTTATTCATGTTTCCGATGTCTTTATTCATGTGAATCCCTACGATCCAGGCTATCCTTACAAAAATAATGTAGATTCAAATCAAGATGATATGCCTATACTGCTGCATTAAAGGAGAATCGATTATGCTCCATTCCAAAGCTAGATGGAACATTAGCGACTGTGATGAATCAGCTGTGCAGCAGTTGACTCAAGAATTGTCTATAAGTGAGATCGTTGCGAAATTGCTTGTCGTTCGCGGTATTAAAACGGTGAAGCAAGCCGAGCAATTTTTATCTGCGGATGTTGGGCGTTTGCATGATCCGTTTCTTTTTGATGGCATGCAGCAAGCAGTCGAGCGAATCCAAAAGGCTTTGCATACACAAGAAAAAATTCGAATTTATGGCGATTACGATGCAGATGGCGTCAGCAGCACAGCATTAATGGTCCAATTATTGAAGCAATTGAATGCGACCTTTGACTTTTATATCCCGCATCGTGTCCATGAGGGCTATGGCTTAAATCGTAGTGCTTTAGATCATGCGCTCAAACAGGGTGTTTCCTTAATCATCACAGTGGATACTGGAATCAGTGCAGTGGATGAAATTGAATATGCGTGTGAGCTTGGACTTGATGTGATTGTAACGGATCATCATGAGCCTCCGGAAATTTTACCACCTGCACTAGCCATCCTTAATCCGAAAAAACCAGGGTGTCCTTACCCCTTTAAACAATTAGCTGGAGTAGGTGTCGCTTTTAAATTGGCGCACGCGTTATTGGGACGAGCTCCTGTAGAACTGCTAGAAATGGTAACACTCGGTACTATAGCTGATTTAATGCCGCTGATCGACGAAAATCGGCTCTTGGTGAAGCTTGGAATAGAGCGGATGCGATCCACTGTTTTACCTGGCTTCAAAGCGTTGATGAGTGTCTCAGGGGTTGAACGTAATACGGTATCAGCTGGACAAATCGGTTTTTCGCTTGCGCCGAGAATTAATGCCAGCGGTCGTTTGGATTGCGCTGACACGGCAGTACGCTTATTGATCACCGACAGTGAGCAGGAGGCAGAGCATTTGGCCTTTGATTTGGATGTTTTAAACAAAGAGAGACAGCGGATTGTCGAAGAAATGACGAAGGATGCCCTGCAATTAGTCGAAGCAGACGCTAACTTCCATCAGCGCAAAGTGATTGTACTGGCTAAGGAAGATTGGAATGTCGGTGTGATTGGAATCGTTGCTTCCAAGCTTTTGGATAAATATTATCGTCCGACCATTATCTTAGGCATCGATTCACAAACAGGTATGGCCAAAGGTTCTGCAAGGTCGATTGCCGGATTTGATCTTTTCAAAGCATTATCGCAATCAGCCGACTTATTTAAACATTACGGTGGACATCAAGCTGCGGCGGGAATGACCATACATCAAGAGAATATTCCCGAATTAGAACAAAGATTGCAAAAACTCGCTGAAGAATGGTTGTCAGAGGAAGATTATATGCCCATTATGCAGGCTGATATAGCTTGTGAATTACAGGAAGTACCGCTTGAATTGATTCAACAGATGGATCAGCTTGCGCCGTTTGGGATGGCTAACCCATCGCCTAAATTTATTTTCCGTGGCTTGAGGATCGATGAGCTGAAAACGATTGGAAGAGATCATCAGCATTTGAAGCTTGCCCTTACTGAAGTTCAACATGCGAAGACCATGGATGCCATTGCTTTTGGACGGGGCACATTAGCTGCATTGATTTCACCCACTGCCAGAGTCGACGTTTTCGGTGAAATGAACGTAAATGAATGGAATGGTGTACGAAAGCCGCAATTATTGATTCAAGATATTTGTGTTCCCCAGCCGCAGGTTTTTGATTGGCGAGGCGTAAAGGATTTTGAAAAAAAATGGACGGACATGGTTTCAAATCGACTAAGCCGAACGCTTGCTCTAACAGGAAAACCAAGTAAAGATGCAGTTGGTGTGGTCGTATTTAATAAAGCAGAAAAAGCTTTGCTGCCAGCTGCATTAACGATGCTAGGCTGTTCACTTTGGTTGGTAGAGTCATCTGGTGTGCCGCAACCTCTGAATTCTTTTGCCCGTGAAACGTCGTTCGCGCAAATCCGTGATCTGATTTATTATTTTTTGCCCGCTGGATTAATGCCCATGCAAATCGCTTTAGCTCATGCAGTTGAAGTAGAGCGTCTCTATGTATTATTAAATGATCCTTCACCCTTGCAAAATACAGCCATTCCTGCGCGAGATTTATTTAAAAGTGTGTATGCTGCCATCCAACGTCAGCCTGATATGGATATGAATAGTTTATCTGTTTCGTTTAGTAAACGATCTGGATTAACACCGGTCATGATTCGATTTATTCTCGATGTGTTCGAAGAACTTGGCTTTATTGCGCGTAATGGCCAGCGTTATCAATGCACATTAACCCCGCAGAAACGCGAGTTGTCTACCTCTGTATTATATCAACAAAGGTTGCAGCGCCAGGAAGTGGAACAAACCTTGCTTTATTGTTCCGCAAACGAACTAAGCAGCTGGATATTGCCGCAAATCGTGAAGGAAATGGAAGCATCGGTCGAAGCATTCGCATAACATATCAAGAACAATTAGGAGGATATTTTATGAATTTTAAAGAGCACATTCGTGTCATTCCGGATTTTCCGCAACAAGGCATTCGCTTTAAGGATATTACAACCTTACTTAACAATGGACCTGCTTACAAAGCAGCGATTGATAAACTGAAGGAAATGGTTCAAGATCTGAAAATTGATTTGATCGCAGGTCCTGAAGCGCGTGGATTTGTTGTAGGCGCTCCGCTTGCTTATGCTTTGGGCGTGGGATTCGTGCCGATTCGCAAAAGCGGTAAGCTGCCTGGCGATTGTATTGAAGCGGATTATGCGCTTGAGTATGGCAAAGATAAGCTTGCGATGCATAGAGATGCCATTCAGCCGGGGCAAAAGGTATTGATCGCCGACGATTTACTCGCTACGGGCGGAACAATTGCGACTTCGATTAACCTGATTCAGCAATTAGGCGGAGATATTATCGGATCGGTATTTTTGATTGAATTAATGTATTTAAGTGGACGCGAGAAGTTAAATGGGCTTCAGGTGCAATCTTTAATCCAATATTCATAATCCTAATCTGTTCCATCCTTGTAATAAGCTACCGTCCATATAGGACGGTTTTTGCTTTATACTGTTAATAGTGTAGATGAGCTTGATTTTCCCGCTTCACGCGTGGATTGGAATCGTTTCGACAGGATTCTTGACGAGAAGCCTGATTGAGGGGCATAATGGATTAAAATCGCAAGTACGACATGACGGTCACACGGAAAGGGTTACGCAATGAGCATTGGGCAATTACTTGAGAAAGCAGCGACTTATCTAAAAGATGCTGACCTCAACAAGATTCAAGAAGCTTATGATTTCGCTGATCAAGCGCATCACGGGCAGCTCCGCAAATCAGGAGAGGCTTATATTCTTCACCCGCTCGCTGTTGCTGATATTTTAATAAATATGCAGATGGATGCGACGTCGATTATCGCCGCTTTATTACATGATGTCGTCGAGGATACGACGGTATCTTTAGATAGTGTATTAGAACATTTCGGTAAAACTTGCGCCATGCTTGTAGACGCTCTGACTAAGCTGGATAAGATTCAATTTAAATCAAAAGAAGAGCAGCAAAATGAAAATTATCGCAAAATGTTCGTCGCAATGGCGCAGGATATTCGCGTTATTTTAATCAAGCTGGCGGATCGTTTACATAATATGCGCACGCTAAAGTACCAATCCGAAGAAAGCCAACGGCGAATTGCGGATGAAACATTAGAAATTTATTGTCCCATCGCACATCGGCTGGGCATATCAGCGATAAAGTGGGAGATGGAGGATATTGCACTCCGTTATTTGAACCCGCAGCAGTATTATCGCATCGTCAATCTGATGCAGAAGAAACGCGCTGAACGGGAAAAATATATTGAAGATGTCATTACAAGCATTCGCGACAAAGTGGCAGAAATGGGTATTGAGAGTGATATCTCAGGTCGTCCGAAGCATATATATAGCATTTATAAAAAAATGACGACTCGCAATAAGCAGTTTAATGAGATCTACGATCTTTTAGCGATTCGTGTTATTGTCGATAATATTAAGGATTGTTATGCCACGCTTGGCATTATTCATACTTTGTGGAAGCCAATGCCCGGCCGATTTAAAGACTATGTTGCCATGCCTAAAGCCAATATGTATCAATCGCTGCATACAACCGTAATCGGTGCGCAGGGCGAGCCGTTAGAGGTGCAAATTCGTACGAAGGATATGCATCGCACATCTGAATTTGGTATTGCCGCCCATTGGGCATATAAAGAAGGCTCCTTGGTACCAAACGGTAATTTTGAAGATAAAATGTCTTGGTTCCGTGAAATATTAGAATTGCAGAATGAAGCGCGTGATGCATCCGAATTTATGGAATCATTAAAAATGGATTTTTTCTCTGATCTTGTGTTTGTTTTTACACCTAAGGGAGAAGTTATCGAGCTGCCAGCTGGTTCTGGGCCGCTTGATTTTGCCTATCGAATTCATACTGAAGTAGGGAATCGAACCATCGGCGCTAAAGTAAATGGACGGATTGTGCCGTTGGATCATCGCTTAAATACGGGGGATATTATTGAAATTTTAACCTCGAAGCATTCTTATGGCCCAAGCCAGGATTGGGTCAAGATTGCGCAATCCTCTCATGCAAGAAGTAAAATTAAGCAATGGTTTAAGAAAGAAAGACGAGAAGAAAACGTTGTAAAGGGGAAGGAAGCGATTGAGCGCGAGCTCAAGCGTTTAGGCTACGAGCCTTCCGTTTTAATGACCGAAGATAAATTACAAGATGCAGCAGGCAAATTTAATTTTAATGATATTGAGGATATGCTCGCCGGAGTTGGTTTTGGCGGTATTACAGCGGCACAAATCTGCACGAAGCTGACGGAAAAGCTGCGCAGGGAGACGGAAGAATCCAATGTGCTGGAGTTAAGTGGTGAAGTGAAGGAACTTAAAGCAGCGCCTGAGAAGAAAAGCCGTCCGACGCACGGAATCCAGGTAAAAGGCGTTGACAATACATTGGTACGCTTTGCACGCTGTTGTAATCCAGTGCCGGGAGATCCAATTATCGGGTATATTACACGCGGTAGAGGCGTATCAGTGCATCGCGAAGATTGTATGAATATTCCTACAGGGGATGGGGAAGAAGGCAATCGCGTCATTGAGGTGGAATGGGTCGATGCAGTCGAAGCGAATTATAGCGTCGAAATTGAAATTACGGGTCATGATCGCCGTGGCTTGCTAAATGAAGTGCTGCAATCCGTTTCGGAGAGCAAAACAATCATATCGGCAGTTTCTGGCCGTTCGGACAAGAATAAAATGGCGATGATCCATGTCACCATTCTCATTCGCAACATTGATCATTTGCAGTCCGTTGTTGATAAAATTAAACGGATTAAAGACGTCTATTCCGTGCAGCGGATTATGCAGTCATGAGAATTGTCATTCAGCGCAGTAAGGAAGCACAGGTAACCGTTGCTGGAAAGTGCATAGGTCAAATTGCGCAAGGACTTGTTCTTTTGGTTGGTGTGACACATGACGATCAGGAACAGGATGCTCGTGTGCTTGCTGAGAAAATCGCAGGGCTGCGTATTTTTGAAGATGAACAAGGGAAAATGAATATTTCGGTTCGTGAAATCGGTGGACAAGTATTGTCAATCTCGCAGTTTACACTTTATGGAGATTGCCGTAAGGGAAGAAGGCCTAACTTCATGGCAGCTGCGAGTTCAAAGCCTGCTGAAACCTTGTACAACTTATTTAATGATTCCTTGCGCGAGCAGGGATTACACGTTGAAACCGGAGCTTTTGGTGAAATGATGGATGTCACCTTTACAAATTGGGGACCTGTCACGTTGATTTTGGATAGTCGATAGCTTCTGGTCAATAGCATAGAAGGCATATAAATGCTGATTGTTTGGACTGAAACGATGTTTTTCATCGTTAGGGCGCATAAAC
>JAQBPR010000084.1 GCA_028287395.1 Bacilli bacterium | reverse complement strand
CGTACCTTGCCTGGTGGCAGCCCCAGGCACGGGGCGATCTGCTCTTGGTCGGCGTGCAGACAGGCTGTCCTAACGGATGCGCCCGACCAAGTTTGGGAGAAATCGCATTTACTGGCAAAGCACCCGGCAAATACAATATGTATCTGGGTGCCGGTTTTGCAGGGGAACGGCTGAATAAGCTTTACCGAGAAAATATCGGCGAAGAAGAGATCTTGGAGACATTACAACCGATTATTTATCGGTATGCACATGAACGGCAGGAAGGCGAACATTTCGGTGATTTTGTCATCCGTGCTGGTTATGTCAAAGAGGTACATTCAGGATTGGACTTTCATGAGTAAGCTTCGTCATCTGAAATACTGACGGCAAGTTCGGATTCCGTGACAATTAATGTTCCTGTTTATTCATACCAATAAAAGAGACCTGCAACCAAATGGCTGTAGGTCTCTTTTACGCGAGCTTTATATGAATTTGGGGTACCTTCAATATAAATGCTGTAGCTTAATTTAAGCTGAAAACTGGATTAGAATTTCATTAACCTTCATAGAGTGTGTACAAAAATTTGCGAAGTGGAGTAATGGGTTTGCTTGTAAAGATTACGTGCCGATTTCGGTCGGAGCTTCATTATCTCCGTTTGTACTCCTCTTTACCTATAAGATATTAACCCTTAGTTCATAAGGTTCATCTTTCGAATGAAACAAAACTTTATAGATTTTTATTGTGTATAATAGGTATAAATCAAAAAGAAGGATGTGTATTAGATGACCGCTGAGGAATTCTTATTAGATTTTGATCACATTCCCCCTTATAGAATGAATGAAGAACATATATATAACGAATACCATTATGAATTATCCGATATTCAAAAAGAAGTGTGTGCATGTGAAAAAGAAATTATTTTATGCGCCAATATGTTAAATAAAGATAATTGCCCCTATCGCTATGGTGAAATTTTCGAAAGAAAATCCAAATTAGAGGATAGGATTCGAGTATTGAAGGAAGAACTAGGCATTAAAAATCAGCTTAACCATGTGAAAATAATTTAATAATCGAGACTTACATTAAAAACCCATAACGAACATTCGTGAATGGGTTTTAATTATAGTTACGGTTCATGTTCTGAAAAAATAATTTAAAAATAAAGAAAACAATAAATACATTTTTATTGTAGAATAGTATTTAAAAAGGAGATTTTTATGAGATCATTTTTAGTCAATAAAGAACAAGCTTTTGTTGAATTACAAACAGAGCTTTTTGCCCTTTATACCAAACAGGATATAATGCAAGCTGTGGTACAATTGCTTCATGAAGTCAAAACCATTCCCGTTGAAATGAATGAGGTGGAAGTTGCTTTAGATGGCGTATTAAGAAAAACAGAAACTTTCAATGTGCTGCTTACTTTGTTAGAATTAGAAAAGAAGGCGGATCAGGATTCTGTATTATATGAGAGCATGAAGCATCCTTCTTACAATCAGCATCGGACGATTGCGTTGAATATTTGTCATATGTACAGTTCTGGAGCGGTTAGTTTTTTTGGTTATATGGATTGTACCTTCCGTAAATTCTTTCCGGAAAAACGTCCGAAAAGCTTTTTAGCCAAAGGGGTATGTGCTGTAATTGCTTCTACAGCGGAAGTGCTTGTAACCGGCTTAGTGAACGATTATACAGAAGAGAATATCACAATTTTAAATCAACGCGGGGTTACTTTGACTCATCTTGAGGATATGGTTTACGAATTACAAAAACCATATAACCCGTTTTTAACGCTGGATGATTGCAAAGAGCATGTTTTAGGGGTTCTACGTAAGCAGCAAACCTTCCATACGATCCAGCTTTGTGCATTTATTGATCAAGGAGTCGAACAAGGCGTTTTTGGTGCCCAGTTTCAAGAAATTGTTGCGAACGACGAAGGACTGTATGGCGTAGATGAAGCAGTGAATATCTCGATTTCGATGATGTATGGAATGATTGCGATCACCAACTTCGGTTTTTTGGATAAAGCGAAGCCGGGCATTATTGGCGAACTCGACAATGATCATGAGAATGGTAAATGCAATACGTTTATGGATGATACGGTATGCGCCTTGGTATCGGCAAGCTGTGCAAGACTTGCTCACAACCATATAAACACTCAGTCAAAGCCATCTTTTAATAAAATACTTTCTTTATTAACTGATCTGGATGAATAAAGTATTTGACGATCGTTGATGATACTATAAGGCTTCCGCTTCAGAATGATCTGTTTCATGGTTTAGCAATTTGGTTAAAGATTAAATAAATTAAGCAGGGGGAGGCGATGCTCTTGAGCGATCCATCAAAGTTCATCGAAGTTTATCATAGAGGTTATAATGATGGAAAATGGATTCATCGGACACAAGGTGTAATTGTAGGCGTTGCAATTGCAGCTTTGGCAATATTAGCTTATCGTAAGTCAAAATGACCCTGGTAAAGTCGTCTGCGAGAAATCGCAGGCGGCTTTTTTTTGTGCTTACAGCGGGTGAGGACTTCTTAATAATGTTTCAAATGTAAGTTTACGGGTTAATCGTATAACAATACACGCAATTATGCAGGCCTATCCCCTTCATGGAGTGGAGATAATCAATTATTAACCGTATCCTTTAACTCTACGCCTTTGCCAGTAGGGAATGTAACGATTTTTGTGAACAATAACGCTTCATCCGCTGCAGTTGATGCGTGGGGGAACACATTTGTCAGCACATCGTTGACAGCCGTAGTTACTTCGGATAGTACGCTGCCAAACCTTTTAAGCGCAGTTCAAGTGGATGCAATCAATATTATTGATGTTACGTTTAGCAAAGCTGTAACAGGAGCATCGACAGCTGCAAATTACACGCTGAAAGATGTAAGCGGAGCCACAGTTGCTTTGTCAGCTAATGCCGCTCAACAAGGTTCAGCGAATACCTACAGACTGCATACAGTAAATCCGCTTGCAACAGGTGGAATATCAACTACTTCGATTACATTTCAACTGAATACAGCACTTTCGGCAATAAATGCGAATAAGATCCATATCAATAATCATAATACCAACGTATCCGTATCCTACGTGAATAGCGGCAGCATCTCAACAGTTACTTGTAAGCATCAATAGATGCTGCTATTGCAACAGGTAAGATTGCGACGGTTACTTTCCCGGAAGCAGCGACCAAAGATATTTCCGATCATCCTTCGATTCAGCTTGTAAAAACCATTCGTGATGCCGGTACGCAGCATAATGTATTGAATATCGAAGGTTCAGGCACAACTGCTACGTATCCTCACGGGCGTAACTGTGGGGAATACAGATGAAACAGCAACAGGCTCAGCTGCCACAGCTGAAATTTCGACGGCAACAGTTGCTGCCACCAATGCTTCTAACGGTACAATCCTAGTCAATGTTGGCGGATATTCTACTTATGTCAACGTTTTAAAAGCAGATAGTGCCAAAACAGCAGCTACGAAAATTGTCGCAGCTCTAGGTACTAATGTATCCGGTTATACCGTGGCTAATGATAATGGCGCTAGCGCAACAATTACTTTCACTGCAAGCGCAAACGGAGTTAAGAATCCACATTTAACTTTAACGATAAGTAATTTATAATTCAAAGCAGGATCACACTTGTTATTTGAAAAAGCAGCTTGCCTCAATAAGAGGTGACTGCTTTTTTTTTATTATCGAACCTATAACGATACCATGAACTCACATAGATTTTTAATATAAGTACAATTCTCCACATGTACTACATTCATATTATGAGATCGGATCAGTCCTTTATTGACTTGTCTGCCTTTTCGGATGATGGCCACATTCAAATTTAAATCAATAGCGTTCTCAAAATCCTCGTCTGTTATTAGATTGTATCCCTGTTTAAACAAATCACTCGCCCCCTGAAACTACTAAAATTTTATTATTTATAACCTCTGTATAAGTATAGACAGTGCCATAATGCAATTAGTTTTAATAAATGATTAGAATTTACAACATTTTAATAATATATCAGTCAAATATAGGAAAAAAGAATGGTGGAATTTTGTCGAAAATTCGCTATAATGAAATTAACTATTTCTTGACACGGCATAGATAGAGGTAAAAGAGGAGTGATACAATTGAAAAAGAAGCATAAAAAGATTTTCCCTGTATCCAAAAAGATGGTTAGCATGCTGGCAACAGCACTAGCTGTTTCGCCTGCGGTGATGATACATACGGCTTCGGCTGCAGACACATCGTTTGTTGTTGATGAAGGCAGGTCTTTAGATATTGACCTTTCGACTTTGTTTCCTAACACTGGTCTAACCTTTGGTATCCAAACCCAAACGGGTACACATTTTACAACTAATCTAAGCAATAGTGGTAATAATAAAGATGATACAAATAATATTATGACCGTTACTAATATTTCAACAGACTCTTCCAATAATTTTATCGATAATTTTGAAATTAAAGGAGTTTATAGCTCAAATCAATCTTACGTTAGTACAATAGATGTTAGACTGGCTATGAGGCCGGTAGCTACAGATGGAAATGATGAGTACCGTTATGTTGGACAAAATCCGGATATTATTATTCCGTTATCGGATCTGTTTACAGATCAAGATGATGCTGGTTTAAATGGAAATGTTAGTGTAACAGAAAAAGTAGGTTTTGATTATGTTACACTTCTTACTTGGGGAAGTCCTACTTCTGATTATGCCTATTCAACCGACAATGTTCTTAATTTTCATTCCGGAACGGGTACTACAACCAAAACATTGAAAGTAACCTATACAGATAACGATTATAGCAGCACTAATAGTAGTATTAAATTTAAATCTCATAGTATTGATAAAGTTATAACACTTAATATGAATCATGATCCAGTAGTTAATGCTGACTGGGCTAATGATGATAATGGTATTGGAAAAAAGACGTTTGACGTAGAACAGGGGGCCCCTGTTTTTATACCCTATGCAGGGATGTTTACGGACCCAGATGGGGATGTATTAGGTTATACTACCA
>JAQBPR010000126.1 GCA_028287395.1 Bacilli bacterium | reverse complement strand
TGGGGATTGCCTTGGCATTTATGCCGGTCATGAATGCCGGGATGTCTGCCATTCCCAAAGAGAATTCCGGACACGCTTCGTCCGTAACGAACTGGGTGCGCCAAGCAACAGGAGCATTGTCCATTGGAATTTTCAGTTCTTTGCTCGCTGCCAGAGCTTTGACTCACCAGAAAGAACTGAGTGGAGGAGCGTCGGCAAGCGCCCAATTCGTGAGAGCGCAGGGCATGACCTTAGGCGTGCAGGATGTTTTTATGGCAGCTACGATCATTTGTGTACTTGCTATACCGTTGACCTTTTTATTAAAAGAAGGGCGCAAGAAAACACATTCCCTGACCGAGTAGAAGGGGTATTTCTATGTTGTTTCAACTTAATATGGAAAGATAAGCTGCCGCGAAGATGGATATTTCCTTTTGAAAATTCAATGAACGATGTGTATGAATGATCCTGAAGCTGACCAACTCAAAATCATTGTTACATTATAAGTAACGTAAATCGCGGCTTTTTTTAGTTATGTAATATATAATACGTAAACAACTCTTGCTGAGAATACGAACTTTAGGCCTAAACAATTCGGGTTGAGTGCTCTTAATAAAAAATGAAATTAATACTCTACAGGAATTCTAACGGGCAACAAGAATCATTGTTGCTCGTTAGAATTTGTAAGAAGGAGTAGTTGTTTATCCTTGGATAAAAATAACCTAAGCCTTAACTTAACTTTCTGACATTCCAATGGTCATGGAAGCTGTAACGATGTTTTCCATCGTTATAGGCACAAATTGGAGTTAGCTTGTTGCTATAGTGATGTTTTTCATCGTTGCAGAAGTAGTAGGTGGATGAAATGGCTAAGCTCTCTATTGTAACGATGCTTTTCATCGTTTCAAGACTTAGTTGGATGAGTTAGCAGCTGTAATGATGTTTTTCATTCTTGCAAAAACTTAAGATGCACCTACAGTCATTTAAACAGTGGAAATGTATTATATTTTCAATTTGATGCACTATATGTTCAGTTTCCCAGACGCGGCTAGATTCGTCTGTTTTGGTATGTTAAGATCAAGTTGAAAATGCGCGAGAAGGTGGAGATATCTGATGGGAGATGTATTGAAAATAGGAGTTATCGGAGCGGGTTCCATTTCAGATCTGCATCTGCAATCGATCCTGCGTCAACCGCGAGCTGAGGTTTGGGCAATTTCTGACTTAAATGAAACGCGCGCGCAGGAAAAGGCGGTTAAATTCGGAGCTTCGCATGTATATATCGACTACAAAAAAATGCTGGATGATCCTCATCTGGATGCTGTCATTATTAGTGTCATGACAAAGCTGCATGCCGAAATGGCGATTGCCGTGCTCGACGCAGGTAAGCATCTGCTAATGGAAAAACCGCTATGCCTCGACATGGATGAGGCACGTCGGATTGAAGCAGCCGTCAAACGAAGCGGAAAATCGTTTTTGCTCGGCTATGTCCGTCGTTTTGACCCGTGCGCACAAATTGCACAGCAATTCATTGCCAACGGGGATTTGGGGCAGATTTATTACGCAAAGGCGTCACGCATTCATCGGATAGGCAATCCGGGCGGCTGGTATGCAAACAAGGAATTTTCCGGCGGGGGTCCGTTAATTGATATCGGTGGACACAGCATCGACCTAGCGTGGTATTTGATGGGCAGACCCATAGTGCAGTCGATTAGCGCCAATACCTACAATCGTTTGGGTACGCGTCATAATATCCGAAATTTATCCTATTATAAAGCAGCCGACGCATCAAACATTTCAAGCAATGTGGAGGATATGGCGAATGCATTGATTCGTTTTGATAACGGAGCTTCAATGTCTGTGGAAGTTAGCTATTCCCTGCATGCCCGGCAAAACTCGATGGATCTGCAATTGTACGGAGACAAAGGCGGCTGTGAAATAGATCCTGAATTAAGATTTATTTCAGAGAAATACGATACGATTCTAAATATTACACCGCAAGTCGATAGGCTTTCATTTGATGTTGAACGCGCCTTTCAAAATGAAATGGATCATTTTGTCGCTTGTTGCTTGGATGGCGAGAAGTCGATCATCCCGATTGAGGATGGTTTGGAAATGATGAGAATATTAACAGGAATTTACGAATCAGCTGCTCAAGGCAAAGAAATTTATTTATAAAATCATTGTATGATGAAGGAGAAATTTTGATGAAAATAGGCTTAAGCACGTACTGTTTTTTTCCATTACTTAGCACGAATCAAATGGAGATTCTTGATGTACTGCAATGGATCCATGACCAAGGAGGTAAACTTGTCGAAATAGTTCCTCAAGGTTTTACACTCGATAACAACATGCAGCTGGTTGATGATATTCGTGATAAAGCTCATGCTCTTGGGCTTGAGCTGGCAAATTACTCGGTTTCGGGAAACTTTCTTGTAGAAACCTCAGAGCAATTTGAAGAAAGCATTCGTAAAATGAAGCAGCAGGTGGATATTGCGGCTCGTCTCGGTGTGAAGCGTATGCGTCATGACGTTGTGGACTGGGGCTATAAAAACCCGGCGATTCTTCAGTTTGACACTGACCTGCCCAAGCTTGTACAGGCTTGCCGTCAGGTGGCAGACTACGCAGCTCAATTTGGGATTACTACCAGTATTGAGAACCATGGCTTCTATGTGACGATGAGCGAGCGCGTTCTGCGATTAGTGCAGACAGTAGATCGTCCAAACTTTAAAGTAACGCTTGATATCGGCAACTTTCTCTGTGTGGATGAAGATCCAGCCTCAGCGGTTAAACGTTGTTTACCCTATGCATCGATTGTCCATCTCAAGGATTTTTACATTCGCCCATCCGTTTATAATCCAGGTGAAGGCTGGCTGGAGACGCTTAGCGGCAAATTTCTTCGCGGTTCCATTTTTGGACAAGGCGATGTGGCCGTGCG
This sequence comes from Bacilli bacterium, assembly GCA_028287395.1. GTDB lineage: Bacteria > Bacillota > Bacilli > Paenibacillales > NBRC-103111 > Paenibacillus_AC. The sequence continues at coordinate 80,338 of JAQBPR010000126.1, read as the reverse complement.
TGAAATTCTAGGTTACATAAAACAATCTGGTTATGATTTAGACATGGTTATAGAATTTGAGGGCTTTGAAAACAGTCTGTTAGGAAGCAAACGGAGCTTAGACAATGTCAATCGAATTTGGGATGAGGTATAATAGTAATTAACCGTCCATCGTTAACATTGGGTTGATGGTAAATAATGATTTATTGTAGAAGGGAAAAACTAAAGTTGAAATTACATCGCTTATCTATCGTTGTTGGAGAAGGAAAATCGGAAGTGTTTTATCGCGAGTTTACTTGCAATGCAACCCATGATTACTACATCTTGCCCAAAGACAAACGAGTCAAAAAGAGTGCGTTGGAGAAGATCGATGTTCATGGGGTAACACATGAACGCTACTATGCGGCTGTTTGGCTATTTGATGAAAAGAAATTGAAGGAATTCTCGGAATTGCTTCGTAAAATGGCTATAGAGCATTTTGAAAGTTGTGCCAAGCTTGCCAAAGAAGCTTATGACATTGCGCAAGCTCAAACCGTTTATCCGCAGGAAATAAGCTAAAGCAGAATGCTGTGCATGTTTACAAAATTTTGATGCAGCATTCGAAATGGTTTTACAAAGCACTGGTATAATCTCCTTATATTCGACAAGAGAATAAGGAGATGAAATCATGCAAATCGTTTTAGAAAAGGAAATCATACCGAACTATATCGACGTCTCAGAGCATGAGGAGATTCAAGTATCGCTTCGTTATCGCATTGAAAATCGCTCTATTCGATAAATTATCTTCGTTTGTATTCCTCACGTAAGGCTATTACCTCTTGATCTGTAATGGGATGATCGCTATAACGCGCTTGATTGTAAAGGTGTGACAGGTGCTCATTTTTTGACAAAGAATCAGGCTTCCATTGCTGAATAGCGATCATCGTTTCTTGTACGGTAAGATGACGGTTGAACTCGAAGCCTTTTGAAACACTGCGGATGAGCAATTGGCGATAAAGGAAACGAATCCTTTCCGCATTATTTGTCAGATCGTCCCATTTAGCTTCCTTTGCTCTAAGTTGATTTAACCCATCCGTCAGCAGATCCCGATAAGTATCTTTTAGGTTCTTCCAGCTGAATAGCTTCGTTGATTCATCCTCGTAGCCTTTTTCCGCCGCCAAAGGTTGATTATTTAGCCGCAGCATGAGCCATTTATAGATGATTTTGACGGTTCGGAATAGTCTTTTGCCCAAAAAGTACAGCAATATAACCAACGCAACAAAGATCAGCGCCGCGAATAAATAGAATACTGCCTTTTCAAGCCATATCCAAAACGCAGAAGGGCTTGCTTGAGGAAGTGCTTGGATGGGGTTTGGTGTATTGACAGCAGCATCCGGTATCGGTTTATCCGTCATTCGATTCAGCTTTTGCACTAAATAATCGAGATTTTTCCAAAAAAACTTGTTCAGCCAGAGCAAGGCTTCAGCAAGCTGTTTAATAGAAGCAACAACGAAAATAACGGCTAACAGTCCGACTATCAGAAGCCGATTCTGCCATAGTATCGTTGAATTGATCATATGTCGTCCATTTTTAGTTGGCATGCTTACAGAGATAATCTGTGTTTGACTTAATATGAATAAAGCCATAATAGCGTTTAATAGCCCAAGCCAAAATAAAATATTTTGTTCGTACCGTGTGGACGGATTGAAGTGGAAAATGACGGATTCTACAAAATAGAGCAACAGCCCAATCCATAACAGATAGGGCGGGAAAATCTGATCCCAGGTCTTTTTAGCCATATTCACGCCACGGAAAAATAAATAAAAACCAAGAAACCACGTCACATAACCACTCCATGTAAAACTAAATAAGCCAATAGCAATAATGCCGGAGCACATAAGCGAGGCGATCGTCAGGCTGTATCCTTTGACCAAACGGACATATGCAAAAGCCGCATAACCGGCTGTATAGAACAGCATTAACACGCCCAGCCACGGCCAAAGAGGGTTAGAAATGAAGAGAAGATAGAGGATTAAAGCGACAGGGAAGAAAACGATCACTTCGGCAGCAGCTTGCAGCCACATTTTGCCCAAGGGGTATAATTTATTTATCATCTAACAACCCCTCCTGCGTTTTTGAATCAGCGGTTAGTTGAATGACGGTCACTGTGCTTCCATAAGCTTTGAACCGCTCGATTTGACGTTCCATTTCCTCGCTTACATAGGCTGAGATCAGTACGATATCCGCATGCTGAGTTTCTTGGGCGATTTCGTCCGTTAAAAATTGTTCGAATCCAATGCCATCTTCGATGACGAGCTTTCCCATAGCATTATAAAGCTGAGTTAATGCTTCCTTACCCCCTCGCGGGGCAATTCGAACCGGCTGTTTAGGCTTATCAATGATAGCTCCATTGCAGGCGAAGCCTGCTTCCATCCCTCGCGATATGACCCATTCTGCAATGGTCGCAGCGTATGAAATGCCTTTTTCAATCATTTCCGGTTCCAAAAGCGAAATCTGCTTCGCTGCGCTCAAATCGAAATTCAGCAGGATCAAAATTTTATGGTCCGCTGTGCGATCACGGTTATGCACCTGCAGTCCACCGCTTCGAGCGGTTGCCTTCCAGTTGATTCCATTTAATGAATCGCCGTATTGATATTCGCGCGCACCCGCGATGATGAAAGGATCGTCCATAATCCAACGGCGAACGATGACATCTCCCTGCCAGCTCCTGGAAGGGAACGGAATTTCCGCCATCGGCACAAGCTGTGGGTAGACGATCAGCTCTGCATGCAATGGAATGGTTTTGGTTATCCTGCTTAGACCGAAGGCGTCTCCGCAAGTCATCGATACCGTGTTTAATCTGTAGCATCCCCGTTTCAAACAAACCACCCGATGCTTCCGCGTAATTTGGGTAAAGGGCATCAAGCTAAATATACTTTTATGATTCTGATAAATATCCCCTTTGCTAATATTCAAATTAGCTTGCTGCTGAAATTGCAGGTTCGTATGGATTTGTGATTCCAGGTACAACCAAGGCAGAGGAAGCAGCTTGCGATTAGAAATCGTCTCTTGAACGTATACCTCATCTCCCATAAAACAGGTGGATACGCTAAAAGAGCGGTTATAATGGATTTTTTTCAGCCCTCGCAGCTTATAAATATATCCCTGTATGAAAATGATCAGGAAGGTAACGAAGAGAAACCAGTAGATGCTCATCGCCGCTTATCCTTTCATCCATTGTTCTTCGGCAGGGACAGTGACTTCGCGCAGTATTTGATCCAGGTACGTATGGACTGTGGTTTCTTTAAAGCGTGCGGTGCTTTTGGCAACGATGCGATGTGAAAGCACAGGCTTTACCATTGCTTTCACATCATCCGGCGTGACATAATCACGCCCTTGTAAAATGGCATATACTTGAACTGCCTTCAGCAGCGCCTGACCACCGCGCGGGCTTACCCCTAAGGCAATATCCGCATGCGTTCTCGTTTTCTCCAAAATTTCTGTTATGTACGTATAAATAGGTTGTTTCACTTGTACCTGGGAGTACGACTGCTGTGCATCAATAAGCTCATCTATACCAACCACGCTGTGAATGGCTTCTAACGGATTATTTTGCTTAAAACGCTGTAATATCTCGATATTTTCTTCTGCTGTGGGATATCCCATTTGTACTTTTAACAGAAAACGGTCAAGCTGTGCTTCGGGCAAGGGGAAGGTCCCTTGGTTTTCAATTGGATTTTGGGTAGCGATTACAATGAACGGCTTGTCCAAAACTCTCGTTTCACCATCAATGCTCACTTGCCGCTCTTCCATGCATTCCAACAAGCTGGATTGTGTTCTAGGCGTAGCACGATTTATCTCATCCGCCAGCAGAATATGACTGAAAATCGGTCCGGGGCGAAATTCAAACGCGGATTGCTTTTGATTGAAAAAATTAATCCCGGTTAGATCGGAAGGAAGCAAGTCAGGCGTAAATTGAATGCGCTTAAAAGTCGCGTCTAATGACTTAGCCATCGCTTTGGCAAGTAAGGTTTTACCTGTTCCCGGCACATCCTCTAATAAAACATGACTTGAAGTAATGAGGGCAATCAGCAAGTAATCCATCACTTGTTCTTTACCAACGATAACCTGATTTATATTTTTTTTAATTTGCTCCGCTAAATATTTGATTTTTGACGTTTCCATAGCAACACCGCCTTTTATTCTCTTATTATAATGCAGAATATTAGCAAACGGTTAGTTTAATTACATGCATATCGGTAAAGTCAAAGGTTACTCAACAGTCTGAACCCTTAGAAATAAAAGTTTTTTTTTATGTTGAAACACTTTATAATGGATTAATCTTCTGTTGAAAGTGGTGGCGAAATGTCTTTTGTTATTCGGTTACAATGGTTTTTCAAACTAAGATGGAGTAGATATGCGCTGGCCATTACATTGATGACGATAATCAGTTTGCTTTCTACAATCCCCCCCAAGATGATTGGGAATACGATTGACCATATTCGCGATAAAAATTTGTCTGCTGCGGGTTTAGATCATACGGTTTTATTATTGGTGGGTCTTTCGATTTTACTATACGTAATGGCCTATATTTGGATCACCACGTTGTTTGGCAATTCCGCGTTGATCGAGAAGCTTTTAAGAGGTCGGCTGCTGGCGCATTTGACGAAAATGACACCAGGTTTTTTTCAGCGCAATAGCACGGGACAACTGATGGCTCTGGCAACGAATGATGTCCTGGCGATTGGACAGACGGCGGGGTATGGCGTGATGACACTGGTCAATACACTAGTGGGCGCATCTGTTGTCATTATTACAATGATTTCGTTGATCAGCTTTAAACTGATGATTGCTGCATTAATACCGCTCCCTATTTTAGTCGTGGTCATCAATAAGTTAGGCAAGAAAATCCGCGTGCGTTTTATTGCAGCACAAGCTTCTTTTGGAAAAATGAACGATCAAGCATTAGAATCGATTTCCGGGATGCGCGTGATTCGATCTTATGTTCAAGAAGAGAAGGACATCGTTGCTTTCAATCAGGTTACGGCGGATGTGATGAATAAGAATAAAAGGGTATCGATTTTGAATGCTTTATTTCAACCGACGATTTCATTGATTGTGGGCTTCAGCTTTTGTATAGGGATTGGTTATGGCTCCTACATGGTGTTTCATCAGCAAATTACGTTGGGGCAGCTCATCTCCTTTAATATTTATCTCGGTATGCTCATCTGGCCGATGATTTCGTTTGGTGAATTTATTAATGTTCTCCAGCGCGGAAGTGCCTCGGTGGATCGATTAGATAAAGCTTTCTCGCAAGAAGCTGATATCAAGGATGCCGCAGAATTGATTTCTGTTGATGTGCCCGCAAGCATTGAAATGAAGCAGCTGACCTTTTGTTATCCGGGTTCTGCAAATCACAGCTTAGAGCAGGTTTCTTTTCGCTTGGAGCGGGGGGAAACGCTCGGTATTGTCGGTCGCACAGGAGGCGGAAAAAGCACTTTGCTCAAACAATTATTGCGGCAGTACCCGATTGAGCATCAGAAGCTTTTTATCGCTGAAACACCTGTCGAAAAGATTGCTCTGGATCAAATGAAGCAGTGGATCGCTTATGTGCCGCAGGAGCATTTGCTGCTTTCTAAAACGATTCGTGAGAATATTGCGCTAGGTAAACCGAAGGCGACACTTCCGGAGATAGAACATGCTGTCGAGATGGCCTCTTTTACTGGGGATGTCGCGCAAATGGCGGAGGGACTTGAAACGATTATCGGAGAGAACGGAGTTATGCTGTCCGGTGGTCAAAAGCAGCGAATTGCAATTGCCCGCGCTCTTCTGATTGATTCTGAAATTCTGATTCTGGATGATTCGTTATCTGCAGTGGATGCGCGAACTGAAAGCCGGATTTTACATCAAATCCGGATGAATCGAGCAGGGAAAACAACGTTGATTACGTCCCACAGGCTTTCCGCTGTAAGCCATGCGAACTGGATTCTTGTTTTGGATGAGGGTAAGGTTGTCGAGGAAGGCACCCATGAACAGCTGATGCTGCACCGTGGCTGGTACAAGGAGCAATGGGACCACCAACAAATGGAAGCAAGCTTACAGGAGGGGGAGCAATGAAGCCAAAGCAATCTGTTATCCGTAGGCTGTTCAATTATGCGCTGTACTATAAGTTTAGAATTATCGGTGCGCTTCTCGTGCTTTGCTGCGCTGTAGGGGCTGAGCTGGGCGGGCCATTCATTACGAAAACAATCATTGATAAGCATCTTTCTACAGGTGTGCACGATATGAAATCAATTCTTATCTTACTAGGGCTTTATATTGGTTTATTGCTTACTGCAAGCATTTGTAACTTTATTCAAGCGTATACGCTGCAATCGACCGCATTGCAGATCATTAAAAACATGCGGATGGAATTGATGCGCCATATTCAACGAGTACCGCTGCGCTTTTTTGACAATACACCGATTGGGCAGGTTGTTTCGCGAATTGCCAACGATACAGAAGCTATTCGTGATCTGTTTATGAGCTTTATGGCAACGTTTGTAGTCAGCGCGGTGCAGCTGACAGGAATTTATGTAGCTTTGTTCATTCTTAATCCGCGATTGGCCTTGTTTTGCCTCATTCTGCCGCCGTTATTTGCGCTAATAATGAAGATTCATTTAAAATATTCAAAAATATTTATCACCATCATGCGGGCTAGATTAAGCGATATGAATGCGATGATCAGTGAAACCATCGCGGTTATGCCGATTCTGCAAGCGTTTCGCCGGGAAAAGGTAACACTTGAAGAATTTGAAGTGCTCAATGAGAGTCGCTATGCGAATCAAATTAAACAGTTTCGTGTGTTCTCCTTATCATCACGTAATATTGTCGGCACCATCGGCAGTTTAGTAACGGCTATGGTTATCTGGTATTTCGGTCATCAGTCGCTGCAAACGACGATATCCTTTGGTGTGTTTTATGCCTTTATTGATTATTTGGGGCGCATTTTTCAACCGATTATTGGAGTTTTTGATCAGCTTACGAATGCTCAACGCGCTTTTGTCTCAGCGGAAAAGGTGTTTTATATCCTCGATTTAGAGGGTACAGAAGTCGACAAAGCCGAACATGTGGATCGTCCGGAAGGAATTGTAAAGTTCGATCAGGTGACTTTTGCGTATAAGGCTGGCGAAGATGTATTAAAGGGAATTTCCTTTGAAGCGAAAAAAGGCGAAACGATTGCACTGGTCGGACATACCGGCTCCGGCAAAAGCTCTATTATGAATCTGCTTCTCGGCTTCTATGAGCCCAATGAGGGGGTCATTTCAATTGATGGACGCGATATTGCGACTTTTTCCAAGCAGGCTTTGCGAAAGCATATGGGAATTGTTTTACAGGATCCGTTCCTGTTTGCGGGTGATATTAAATTTAATGTAAGCTTGTATAACGATAAGATCGATTTAGAGAGTGTGAAAAGCGCGCTTAGAGAAGTCGGGGCGGAATCGTTCATACAACAGCTGCCGCACGCTTACGATGAGCCGGTTGTCGAGCGGGGAAGCACACTTTCGGCAGGACAAAGGCAGTTGATTTCTTTTGCCAGAGCTTTAGCGTTTGATCCTTCGATTCTTATATTAGATGAAGCGACAGCGAGTATCGACAGCGAAACCGAGGGGTTGATTCAAAAAGCGCTGAAGGTAGTCAGTGAAGGGAGAACAACCTTTGTCATCGCCCATAGACTCTCTACGATCCGTGACGCGGATCAAATTCTCGTACTGCACCGTGGTGAGATTGTGGAGCGCGGAAACCATGAAGCTCTTATGGAACTGCAGGGCAGATATTATAAAATGTATCAGCTGCAAAAAGGTGAGGCTGTTGTTCCTGCTGCGAAACAAATTACTGTTGCTACTTAATTTTTTTAGATTGTTTAGTATATAATAACGTCAAATGTTTCTCAACAGGCTGAGCCGCTGATTATAGCGGCTTTTTTTTCATTATACTGATCTTATAATTCTGGACAAGCGCTACCGTCATAAAAGACGGTGTAGCCGTTTATCTTTGTGTCACTTGTTGTCTATGTCTTGATTAGAGGTTTCCCATAAGCAGCTTCTATAAATGTAAATAGAACAAAAGATGCATAGAGGATTGAAATAGCCCAAGTCACTCTCGTCTTCGACTTTTCGTTATGCAATTTGTTGGTTAATATAAAAGTTAATAATGGAATGCACTGTAAAGCATGAAGACCAAAGAAATGCGCAACTCTCCAATCACCAACCAGGGTGCTCCAGTTTAAAACAAATAATCCAGGTCCACCATCATCACCGTTAACCGTATGTTTAGAATGACTAGACATATATCCGCCAATTAAAGCGCCAACTATAGAAATAAAAAGACCTGACTTCAGTGCCAAAGCATAATGGTGCGGAAGATCGATCTTATTACGAACTAAGTGAATAAACAAAATGATTAGTGCAATGGTAACAATCCCGATTATAACACCCATTATACTAAAAATGGTTATATCTAATGGCGTATCAAAGTTAAAATGCGATTTTTTACCTTGTGCCGCTTGAAAGATAATAATGATCATTTCTAGGATGAATCCGATAGAAGTAATATAAGAAACAATCTTCTGAATAGCTCTATTACGAACATATTTCATGATCACCGCAAGAGTTAAAGTATATACTGCAATTGAGAGGGCAAATTTCATCGGCTTGATCCAAATATTAATTCCAAGTAGTAACCTAGAATCCATAAAAATGAGTGATACCATACAGAAAAAAACAAGTACGTGTAAGATTCCTGTCATCGTTAATAATTGATCTCGGCTGTATAATTCTTTGAACCCTTTTAACATTTCTGAACCTCTTGAAGAATTCATTTTAAAGCCTCCTTGTTTAATTTATTTATTAATAAATAAATATTACAGCAAAAAAATTAGCAATCCTTTGAAAAAGGAGACAGCTCTGGTAACCCCAAAACTTCAGAAAGCGTGATAATAAGCCCAGAAGCGATGAACATACTTGCTGTATATGCGGATTGTGGAAGTTTAGCTTCCTCGAAGCGCTTTTTAACGGTTTGGTAAATAATCGAATAACTGTCCCGTGCGAAATCACGAATTGCGGGTTCTGGTGTAGTGAATGACTGCATGGTCAATAACATCTCATCCCGATAAGTGGAAATTAACCCTTCAAAAGCCCGACCCATGGTTTCAACTAGCTTATCTGCGGGGGCATTTACTGTTCTGAAGGAATCAACAATTTTTCCAACTGCTCTGTCAAGCACGGCTAGATACAATTCTTCTTTTGTTTTAAAAAAGTGGAATATGTAGGGTTGTGTTACGCCAACCAATTTGGCAACGTTAGCAGTTGTAGTTTTATAAAAACCATGAGAAGCAAAGAGGATTACAGCAGCATCTATGATTTGGTCTTTTTTTGAACTGTTAAGGTCATTTTTATTTACCATGGCAAGATCACCTTTAATTTATTTATTTATTAATAAATAAAACATATTTTTGTGGGGATGTCAATCTTCTTTTTTATATGATAACATCACTTTAACCCATTAATAAACTAGAGGATGAATGCAACTTGAATGTACAAACGGGCTCAGCAGCTTATATATATACGTATGCTTGTCGTGAAGAGGAGTGGTCGCTTTGTCAATTAGAATTGCGAACGCTGTTTGGTTTCGATTCAAACCGCAATTACTTGGAAAGTCCGTTAAACATCGATCCGAGTCGAAGTCCGTTCATAAAACTGCAATTAGAAATCTTATATATAGGCCGCAGCATACAAAATATTGCACAACAGGTAGAAGCGCTTGAATTGCAAGGTACTGCTTTCAAGGTGATTTATATAGAGAATGATGAACACGCTAAAGTCGAGTTTGCGGAACAACGCGCCCTGGAACGAGAAATCGGCGGGCACATTCGCGGTAAAGCAGAGATGCGTAAGCCAGAGCGAGTGTTTGGAATAATGGAGCTGAACAATCGTTGGTATTTTGGCGAATGCCGCAAAAATAAGGCAGTTTGGCTGAAGCATACTCAAAAACCGCAAAATTATTCGACTGCGTTGAATACACGAGTAGCTAGAGCTGCTGCCAATATTGCGGCGCCAAATCCGCAGGAGGTTAAAGTGATTGATCCTTGCTGCGGCATTGGAACCGTATTGATCGAGGCGCTATCCATGGGAATTGACATAATCGGCAGTGATTTGAATCCTCTGGCGGTCGTGGGAGCGCGAGTGAACTTGGCTCATTTTGGATTTGCAGATGTAGTCACGGTAGCGGATATCCGTCAACTGAATGGAAGCTATGATGCGGCCATTTTGGATATGCCTTACAATATATGCTCCGTCATCACGAATGAAGAACAGCTTATGATGCTGACTAGTGCGCGTAAATTGGCACGTAAGGTGGTTGTCATTACAATAGAAGCCATCGATTCAATTATTGAAAATGCCGGTTTCACCATTGTAGATCGTGGCTTTGTACGTAAAGGCAACTTTTCACGACAAATAATCGTCTGTATCTAATGATACGAAAGGGGATTATTATGAAACCTGCCTATTCATTACGTACGGTTTGTATTTTAGCAATGCTTATTGTTTTGCAAACAGGCTGTTACAATCCGGATCATCCTAAACCAATTGAAAATAGAAGCATAACACAGGAAGCCGTTCCGCCGATGATTCCTGCTCCTACGCAGACTCCAACTGCAGTGGACATACCTAGACTGATTTTCGAACACCTATCCGGCATGAATCTAACGAATAAAGTGGACGCAGCGAAAGCCATAAATGCATGGGCCAGTAGGGAGTCATTTGCGAAAAATGGTTTTTGGGCTTACAGCGTGGCAGCGGATAAGTCCCTTCCCGCGCTTCCTGATATTATTTTACTTAACTATTCGGTACAACAATATGCTTCCGCTGGATATGCAATCTACTGGTGGGAAGATCAAATTTTAAAATATCAAGTGCTTCCCATAGATCATATTTCGCAAAATAGTTTTTCAGATGCGATGACGGTGATTTCAGCAAGAGCGAGCAGCGAAGTTCAAGGAGCTGTTGAATTAGGGGCCGTTTTTGATAATATGGGATATGAAAACGGTGGGGAAGCAAAGCCGTGGCCGGTTTACAAGCTGCTTAGATTATCAAAAGGGCAATGGACACTGCAATGGTCTTCCCCAAAGGTAGACCAGCCTGATGCGAGATGGCCCAATAATCGTGGAACGATCCAATTTACGCATAATGATATTTCTGAATTTATCCTTGAGGGCGATTCACTAGGCTATGAAGATGGTAAAGAAAAGCTTCTAGCACAGACCAAATCCGGTCATTTGCGGTTTCTCCAGCAAACTTGGATCAAGGATGGCGAGCAATACAGATTGAAAAATTTCCGAATAGCCCCAGCTACATATAATACTCTGGTAGAATTTATTTATGCGCTTAGCTTAGGTAACGATAAGGACGCAGGTAAATATGTGACCCAGACAAGTCTGTTAAAAAAAGCTAAAAAATTAAATCTACTGCAGAAATCACTTGATCAGGAATGGTGGGTTGTCTTTCCAGCCGATATTTACGAAAGAGAAGATTTGAAGAAGCAAAATCCATTAACGATTGTACTAGATTCTAAGACTGGAAACGGGGTCAAAGCGAGCTTTAGCGAAAAAGACGGTGAGTTTATGATTTCCGATTTAGTAGAAAGTAAAAATTGAAATGATAAAGGGATGTAAACGATGGAGCTTATTTTAATGTATTATTGGATCGCGATGAATCTTTTTTCTTTCGTCATCATGGGATTTGATAAGCGCCAGGCTAAGAAGAGACAACGAAGAGTACCCGAACGAAATTTATTCTTTTTTGCACTTATAGGAGGGGCAATTGGAGCATTTATCGGCATGAAGGCATTTCGCCATAAAACGCAGCATCCTAGCTTTCAATATGGGATTCCTGTGCTAGTGATCGTAAATGTAGCAGCGGCTTATTGGATCGGGAAGCAGTTATAGTTATTCAATAGTGTGGATGATGTGACACTCCATACCGAGGAAGGATCATTTGTGAATAGTGATGGCTTTGATGGAGATACCATTTGTACAATCATCATAACCAAGCTTCGGGCCGCCGGTTGTGTTTTCGCCGAAGATGAGGCCCGGCTGCTCATCTCCGCGGCGCGGACGTTGGCCGACCTCGATGCCATGGTGAACCGGCGGGTTGCCGGTTTGCCCCTCGAACACGTCATCGGCTGGGCGGAGTTCTGCGCTCTGCGGATAGCGGTGGACCCAGGGGTCTTTGTACCCCGCCAACCTACTGAGTTTCTCGTTCGCCAGGCCATCCTCCTCGCCCGGCCAGGAGCGGTCGTGGTAGACCTATGCTGCGGCTCGGGAGCTGTGGGCGCCGCGTTGGCCGCAGCCCTGGAACGGATCGAGTTGTACGCCGCCGACATCGACCCCGCTGCGGTGCTGTGCGCCCGCCGCAACGTCACTGCAGCCGGTGGTCATGTGTACGAAGGCGACCTCTACGAGCCGCTGCCCGCCACACTGCGGGGCCACGTCGACGTTCTAGTCGCCAACGCACCCTATGTACCCACCGAGGCGATTGGGCTGCTGCCCCGGGAGGCCCGCATACACGAGGCACAGGTGGCGCTCGACGGGGGCGTGGACGGGCTTGACGTCCAGCGACGGGTAGCGGCCGCGGCACCACTCTGGCTTGCACCGGGAGGTCACCTGCTGGTCGAGACTAGCGAGCGGCAGGCACCGCAGACCGTCGAGATCTTCTCTCGCAATGGGCTGATCCCGCAGGTGGCCAGTTTCGACGAACTGGACGCCACCGTCGTCATCGGAACCAGGCCCGCCGTAGTTTTCGTTGAGGCCAAAACCAATTGACAGTCTGAGAAAAACGTTGTATTCTAATAACAATTTCAAAAGTTCGTTGAAGAGAAAGAGTAGGATATTGCGCTTGATCCCCAGAGAATCGGTGTCTGCTGAAAGCCGATGTTCAAGTCATAGCCGAAAATCATCTCTGAGAAATAAAGCCGAAATATAAGTAAGCTTTATCGGAAGTCCACCGTTATCGGGAACGCGTATGATTGTACGTTGATTGAGCGCCAGCAGTTTCCCTTTAACAGGAAATGATTGGAACTAGGGTGGTATCGCGAGTTCATCTCGTCCCTTACGGGGCGGGATTTTTTTGTTTTTATCCTATTTATCGAAAGAAGGAATGTAGATGAGCAAGCGTCCGATGGAAACTCGAGTCCGCATGGAGGATATTGTCCAGGCACACCAAGTTTTAAAAGATGTGATCACAAAAACCCCGCTGCAAAGAGATTCGATTTTATCAAAAAAATACGATTGTAATGTTTATTTGAAGCGTGAGGATTTACAGGTCGTGCGTTCTTTTAAAATTAGAGGGGCGTATCATTTGATTTACGGTTTAACGGCGGAACAAAAGCAGCAAGGCATTGTATGCGCAAGCGCTGGCAATCATGCCCAAGGGGTAGCTTATTCATGCAATGCTCTAAATATTCATGGAAAAATTTATATGCCAAGCACTACACCTCGTCAAAAAATTAGTCAAGTCAAGATGTTCGGAGGTTCATTAGTTGATATTATTCTTCATGGAGACACGTTTGACGACGCATTTGCTGCTGCTATAATCGCAAGTGAGCAAACAGGGAGGCCGTTTGTCCATCCCTTTGATGATCCGAAAATTATTGCGGGGAATGGAACCGTGGGCGCAGAAATTTTGGAAAGCATGGAGGGTGAGACAGATTATATTTTTGCGACGATTGGCGGCGGGGGGCTTACAGCTGGCGTGGGCATTTATGTAAAAGCTATTCGTCCTTCGATCAAAGTGATAGGAGTCGAACCAGTAGGTGCGGCGTCGATGAAGCAGTCCTTTTTACAGCAGGAAGTGACCACTCTGGAGCAAGTGGATACTTTTGTCGATGGTGCTGCTGTAAAAAGAGTAGGGCAATTGACATATCAAATTTGTCAGGAAGTATTAGATGATATTCTTCTTGTACCGGAAGGCAAGGTTTGTACGACAATCCTTGAAATGTATAACCGCAACGCGATTGTTGTCGAACCGGCTGGAGCATTATCGATTGCCGCATTGGACTTATACAAAGATGAAATCAAGGGAAAAAACATCGTTTGTATCATTAGCGGTGGGAATAACGATATTGATCGGATGCAGGAAATCAAAGAGCGTTCATTGATTTATGAAGGTCTAAAGCATTATTTTACCGTTAATTTCCCGCAGCGTTCGGGGGCTCTAAGAGAATTTTTAGATCATGTGCTTGGGCCAAATGATGATATTACTCGTTTTGAATACACAAAAAAGCACAACAAAGATAACGGACCTGCGCTAGTAGGCATCGAGTTGAAGAATAAAGAAGACTATGCACCGCTGATCGCACGAATGCAATCCAACGGAATTGTTTATGTGGAGCTGAACAAAGATTCGGTGTTGTTTAACTTACTCATTTAAGCAATATTTATTGAATGTGCATAGTTATCCCTAGGTTTGAAATAATAATAAAATGAAATTGAAAACACTTGAAGGGTGTTGAAAAATGGAGAAAAATTTAAATGCCTCAGAAATGGGTAATTTATGGACGACCTATATTAGCAATTCAACTTCAATATGTTTAATCCGTTTTTATCTTCAGCATGTCGAGGATGGAGATATTAAAATGCTTTTGGATCATGCGTTGCATAATTCTGAAAAGTCATTAACGGATACAAAACGGTTTTTTGAAGAAATAAATTTCCCGAACCCTATAGGATTTAGCGATAGTGATGTGAATTTAAAGGCACCGCGATTATTTTCGGACAAATTCATGCTTTTTAATATGTTGAGATTATCTGAATATGCAATGATTATTCTCGGTAGTGCATTGAGTACTTCGAAAGATCGGGGGGTAAGAGATTTTTACTCTGAGTTACTGGCTTTAAATATTACATTATTTAACGAAGCTTGTGATCTGAGTTTTAAAAAGGGTATACATGTCAGTCCACCTAGCATACCTATTCCAGAAAATGTAAAGCTTTTTAATAAGGAGACCATTCTTGAAACCGTATTGGGTGAACGGAGAACGATGAGTGCTATAGAAATTAGGGAAATTGTTTTTAATCTTACAGGTATGATCCATGGGGAAGCAATTCTAACTGGCTTTAGTCAATCTGCTCAATCTAAAGAAATTCGTGAATTTTTATTAAGAGGAAAGGAAATATGTACAAAACAGATTAACGTTTTACAGATGCTATTAAAAGAAGATGATTTGCCTTCCATGCCTACACTTGAAACTGAGGTTACAGAATCAAAGGAATCTCCATTTTCGGATCGCTTGATGATGACTCTAACCGTATTCTTAATACAACTTGCATTTGCAAGATATGGAATTGCAATAAGTCAATGTGCGAGGAATGACATCACAGCTAATTTAGCTCGACTTACGGCAGAAATTGCAACCTTTCTTAAGGATGGATCGGATATTATGATAGAAAAAAAATGGCTTGAGCAACCGCCAACTGCAATAAATCGAGAAGCAGCGGTTAAGCACTAAAAAGCGAAAGCAGCTTAGAAATGCGCTGCTTCGCTTTTTTTAGTGGGAATTTTTGGCTTGGGCTTGTCTTTGGACTTTCCAAGCATTCCATACATTTGCGGCTAAAAGTCCAACAAGCAAGTAAGATAAACCTCCAATAGTCACATCTATAGCCACGCTGATAATGGCAGCGATGACCCCAAACCAAATCTGTTCACTGTATCTGCTTGGCGAGGTTGGCGGATCCGTTACCATGAAAAAAGCTAGAAAGATCGCCGAGTTGATAAAAGGCACACGAAAAACCTCGCTGAAATCTCCCATTTTCCAAATACTCAAGGCTAGAAAAGCGATAAAGTAAACGCCTAAAAAAGCAAAGACTTGCGGAAATTTATTCACTCGTTGCGTGACGAGAAAGCCTGCGATAATAACATAACCGATGCACCATGCCGGGAAAAGCGAAAATCCACCCCACCAATCCTGCTCACTGGAAAAGAAGATCAATGCCATGAGTAGTCCGAATGCGGCAGGGTTGAAAATCGGTTTTTTTCTTATTTGGAAAATATGCTTGGAAAGGATAGCAATTGCCGTTGTTGCCGCGGCGATCTGCCATGAAACAGCTGCGTTTAGGACAACGGAAACAATTAGAGCTGTAATAATAGCTCCATCAGGCATCATCCGTTTCCTTCTGCGGATCAGTCCACCGATTACATCTAGAACCATAGCTGTAACAATGGAGAATCCAATATTAATAAATCCATGATATCCATGCGTATTTAATCCGGCAATGCCGGCTAATAATAATAATGCAATCAATACGTATCCTTTAGGCGTCACGAAATTTTTCGGTGCACGACCCTCGGTTTTCTGTCTAATATTGGTTGTCATTCAGATACCCCTTCATTTCATTCGTCATATAAAGAGCTAAATTTGAGGATACGCATAAACCGTCTATTCCCACACTTTCTAATTGAGCGAGTCCTTTCTCATGACCGAGAATAAAAGCCGCCGTGGAAAACGCGTCAGCCATCATCGCAAAAGGCGCAACGACAGTGAAACTGCAGATTTCATCAGACGATATGCCTGTTCGCGGATCAATCAGGTGATGTCCATGTCCTATTTTTGGACTCAATCGTTCATAACGACCTGATGTGCATATAGCTGCATCCGAGAGCTGAAGTGTACAAATAACGCTGTCTTTTTGTAAGGGGTGACGGATTCCGATATTCCAGAGTTCATCGCGTTCATTTAAACCGCCAACATAAATATCCCCGCCAGCATCAATCATGAACCCTTCAAAATCGTTCAATTCTTTCTTTGCCAAATCAATGGCTAGCCCTTTAGCTACTGCACCTAAATCAAGTACAAGCGGCTTGTTAAGTAAAATCGTTTTTTGTTCTTCATCCAGTACAATATCTTGATAACTGACAGACTCGGATAGAGTAGGGTTTACGGCAATTTCTTCTCCGGTTAGGTAATTACGGACAAAACCGTGCTTTTCTAAAATATGACCGATGGTCGGGTCAAATACCCCAGCTGTGAGATGCGCGATTTCCCATGCGAAGCGAATGGTTTCAAATAAAATGGGACTAACTTGAACAGGGAGTCCGACGGTGGACGACAAACGTCTAACCTCACTTTGTGGAATAAATCGACTGCAGGTATCTTCTACAAAACGAAAAGCCGCAAATGCGCGAGCAATACTAAGCTCAATTTGATCTGCAGCTTGGGATGAAATGACTTTCATCTGAACGATAGTATCCATATGAAGCGCGGCATGCATCCATACCTTTTTTGTAGTTTGTGGCTTCATATCACTGCAAACCTCCTAAAAGTTTTGCGTTCTTTGCAAAACTTGCTTCGTAAGCGTCTACTAAGTTTTCGTGAGAAAACTTGCTCCGTAAGCGTCAAGATTGTTCAGATTGCATTAACGCTTGGTGAACAGCTTCGATAAAGTCTTCAGAGCTTCTTGTAGCGCCGCTAATCGTATCGATATTATCATCTTGGGCATCAAGCACTTCTTGCGGCAAGGGATTGATATATCTTTGCGGGTAACGAGTTCTACTGCTAGTAATATCTACAGCTGCAATTTTGCCTTTTTTAATCATCACAGCTACTTCAACCGTACCAAAACGATTTGTTCCCGAACCTGTAAAAGTGCCATCGTGATATTTCTGATTTTGCACAATTGGAGTCGGAGTCGGAGTCGGAGTCGGCGTAGGAGTAGGAACGACTTTTTTAGGTGTGCTTTTAATAATAGGTAAAGGGGTAGCCTTAGAAATTGGCGTTGGAACAGCCGTATTTGTTGTTGCTTTTGGTACAGTAGTTACATTAGAATCAGGCTGCATCGAAGGTAAGGGTGTATTTTGAGAAGGCTCTGTTGTGATTGTTGGACTTGGTGATGGCGGAGTTAAAACAGAATCATTTTGCTGCGGTTGAGTAATGGCTGTTTCATTCCGAACGGAGGCGGTTCCAGATGCCTCGGTTACAACATACCCTGCGGTATAAATGATTCCTATAGCAGCTGAGCAAATCGCGATAAGCTTATTTCCTATTCTAGCCATCATAATAGGTACCTCCTGTATAAGTTGAACGATAGTTTTTCTCAAATTTTAAGTATAAGTTTTTTCACTTATAGAGTGTGTTTAATAAGTAGGGCTGCGGCATATGAGGCATATGCTTACGAAGCCAGTTTTGCTAAAGCAAAACTTTCAACTCTCCGGTCACATTCCCTCATATGCTCTCCACCACTTATTAAACACACTCTTATACTGATCATATAATTCTGGACAAACGCTACCGTCCTACTGCTAACGCGCAACAATATTGGTTGCGCGTTAGCAGTGTAAGACGTCATAGCCGTTTATCTTTGGCTTTTATATAGTCTAACTTTATCTTAATCTACAAAAATTAAAATAAGATAAAATTTTACTGAAAAAAATTTTATTTATAAAAAAACAGAGAGCCATCATAATTTTATTTTTTTTTGCATATGCTGAAAAGCGCTGTTTTTTGATCTTTAACTTAATGTATAAGGGGATGAATGGTTTTGAAGTTGGAAAGTTATTTGATCGAAACGGCAACTACGAATTGGCTGCGTGTTCCGAAGTGGTTCCAAAAAGGGAGTAGTTTAATAGATTTGCCGGACGGTATTGCGATGAATGTTCAAGCGTCTACCGGTGAAGTAGAGTTGCATGCCAAAGATTTTGAAGGGGTATATAGATTCATAGGTTCTTTTTCCGTTCAAGCCATGCTTGATCAAGAGAATCGAAAGACTGCCTATGTAAGAAATAAATATGAATTTAACATTTAGTTTAGCTGCCATGACCTATTTTAAGGGCATGGTATTTTTTTGTGTAAGTCGGTTATCCTTGGAAAAATAAGGTTGCTCCTTGAGGGCTTTTCATAGATGATGACGTAGTATGGTGTAGAGACATATTTAAAGTGATTCACTCGAGGTGGGAAAATGGAGATTTCAGAGGATAATGTGATTGCTTTATTAAAAATTCATCATCCGGAGGCATTAGGCTTCATTATGGATAAATATGGGAAAAGTGTATTCGGTCTTGTATATCGAATGCTTCATGAATTTTATAGCAAGGAAGATATTGAAGAATGTGTGAGCGATGTTTTTATTGCTGCCTGGACTAAAATCAATGAATATGACGAGAATAAAGGGGGTTTTAAAACATGGCTGCTTATTTTAGCGAAATATAAAGCATTGGATCATCGTCGAAAAATGCTGCGAAAGCCAATGTTCGAAGAGTTGAAAGTAGAGCCGATAGATCATTATGAAATGGAACAGACCTTCCTGCTTAAAGAGGAAGCGAATGAAATAGTCCGCATGATCGAGTCCTTTGAACCTATAGATCGCAGCATCTTTTATAAAAGGTATTTTTTTTACGAGTCATTAGAAGCGATTGCGCAGAGTATGGGGTTATCTTACAAAGCGGTCGAAAATCGGCTCAGGCGGTCAAGAAATGGTCTGAAAGAAAAATTAAATCCTGACGTCCAGGAGGAATTATGATGAACGATAATTTAGAAAAGGAAATGTTTAAGTTGATTGACCAATTGGATTTACGTCAAGAAATAAAGGTTTTAAATTCAGTTGAACATGCTGAAGAAATCATCATGGATGATGAAGACATAAGAAGAATGAAAATCAATACCTTTGCCAAACTAGGTCTTGTTCCTAATGATGATATCCATCCAGAACGCGCTTTATTGCGAATTGTCTCCTTGAAAAAGAAATGGAGCAGACTGCTTGTTGCTTCTTTGCTAGCCTTGGTATTATTAGCTTCTTTTGCTATGGGTTCACCTGAAATTAGAGCGCAAATTCGCAAAGTGTTTCAATATATTCCGGGATTTGCATCGGTACAAGAAACAGAAGGTCAGACCATACTTTTCGTTATGCCGATGCCTGTTGTGCAAAAAATCGGGAGCGGACAGCTGGAAATTAGAGGTGTTTCAATTGGAGATAAGCAATCGTATGTAAGCTTAACCGGAAAAAATATTGCATGGCTAGAAACCATTACTTTAAGGAATGAGGCAGGAAAAAGCTATGTTCTGAGTAATAGCATCGAGTCAGCATCATCAGGAGAATGGACGGGCAGCTATTACATCGAGGGTGCGATTCAAGCAACAGATCAGATGGTACTCGCCTATGGCGACATTGCGCCATCCGTTCCATTCCAATTGGCATCAGCAAAAACTGTAGATCGGGTTCAGGATTTAGGCGTTACGCAAACACATCAGGGGATTAGTCTTACAGCAGTTACAGCTCCAGCGGATGGGGATAAAACGAAGGTCACGATTATACCGCAGCTTCCGGCAAATATGAGAATCGAATCATTCGGTATTTCGCCTATATACAATTTGGCTCAGGCAAAGTTAAGCGCAAATGATCATAAAGAGATCCCTTTTGAACAGGATTTAACGTTCCCTAATCCAAATGAATTTTATTTTCATCAAGGTGAAAACAAACAAGGTGACTACAAATTGACGCTTCCTGCTTTAGGGGTAGTTAGACAATCGGAGCAAGACGATCAAATCACCCTGCCGATTCCATCCAATGGCGTTATGATGCTTAACAAGCAAATCACTATTCTAGGCTTTCCTGTGGATTTAATTCGAGTTGAAAGGAATCCGGATGATCCGAACAAGAGAGATTCCGATTTTATTCGCATTTATTTTGATTTGCATTATGATGCTGCAAGTCGAGAGTCATTACTAAGCTTTTGGCCGGACTTCGCAATTCTCAAAAAAAGCGGAGGCGCCGGTGAGAAATCAAACGAAACTACAAAGGCATTAGAATATATGGATCTTGATGTAGAACACAATGCCAAGGAATATACATTCTACGTCAAAGAAGCGCATACGCTCGTCCGGGGTCCGTGGGAATTTAATCTCCGTTGATTGTGAAAGGCTTGTTATTCATTCACCTTGACCAGCGGCCATATTAATACTTTAAGCTGATGTGCATAATGCAATAGGGGCTTTGTTTCCGTTATGGTAGAATGCAGTAGAGGGAACATCGTATTTAACGAAATTTCGCTTTCCGCTTTTTGCAGCGGCCATGGTAAATGGTGGATGTCCCCGCGATACAAATCGGAGTTTTTATGCGTGTAAAGACAATATCTTTCCGTAAGCCAATAATCAAGGGTCGCTTTATGTGCATGAAAGATGTCCGAAACAGGGCGGTAATCCGCTGTGAATTGGGCTTGAGTTATGTTTTTATGCGTTCGCTTGCTTTTATAGAAAACCTTCTCTTTATCCGTGGTGACTTGCATTTGCGCTTTGTAATAAGGCAGCGAAAAAAACGCCCGTGCGGCGGCAACGGCCAATGAGTTAGTCGCATCTAAGCTAAAGAAATAAACGCCGGGTTTATTTTCGGCAATCACATAAGTTCGTACATTGATTTCTGGGAAGTGCGTGGTAAAAGGGATAGGTGGAAGCCAGCGCATGCGAATGAGGCTCATTTCAAAAGGGACAATCCCTATCCATGCATAACCATTGAATGTATCGATTGTAAGGTTTATTGGAATAAGCTCACGAATCAAGGAAACTGGTACAGGCCAGTGAGCAAACAAGAGATGATTCCAGGTTTGCGTCATTACCCAAGGACTTGTTGGAATGGGATAAGGACGATGATTCGTATGGTTTAATACATTCACACATACCACTCCAAATTTGCATGACTTTTTAAAGGAGGGAGAACGAATAATGAAAACAGAGCAAGCGATTTACGCGATTATAATATTTGATGGAGAATGCAATTTGTGTGAACGCGCAGTACAATTTATTATCCCGCGTGATCCTCAGAAACGCTTTCGGTTTGCTGCCAACCAATCTGAAGTGGGTCAACGGTTATTGGAACCATATCATTTTTCCAAGGATCAAATCAGTACTATTATCTTGATCCGAGATGAACGATTATATACGAAATCGG
This sequence comes from Bacilli bacterium, assembly GCA_028287395.1. Taxonomy (GTDB): domain Bacteria; phylum Bacillota; class Bacilli; order Paenibacillales; family NBRC-103111; genus Paenibacillus_AC. The sequence goes on along the minus strand of JAQBPR010000126.1, from coordinate 58,410 downwards.
ATGCAGTGCTGCAAGTGACCCGTAAATTAAGCGGTTTTTGGCCGATTCTTTATAGTTTTGTGGTCATACCTAAGGCGATTAGAGATCCGATCTATCAATGGATTGCGAGAAATCGCTACAAATGGTTTGGCAAAAAGGATCACTGTATGATGCCGTCGCCAGATATAAAAAGTCGGTTTTTAGGGTGATAAAGACTTTTTAATGGCTTGAAAATCAATTTCAAGAAAGCGAACGACTTCCTTCTGCCAACGATTCGTAACGAAATCAACATGTAAAGGGTGGACATTATACGAATCATAAGCAGCTTGATCGGCAAAATCCATCGAAAAACCAAAATCATAATCATTTTTGGGACTGATTTGGCGAAAGGCTGAGAAAAGCTCTACACCTGGAATGGAACTGAGAATGGTTTGTCCGTCTCTTAAAAATTGCAAGCTTTCTGCGGCATCGGGGTTATATTTCAAAGTGAAAATAACCATATGTCTAATCTTTTGCTCTGCCATGATTTCTACCTCCCAATAGTAAAATAATAACAAAGCAGCTTCGGCGCAATGTGCCGAGCTGCTTTCATTTGTTTCTCAAATATACAAATTTTATAAAGAGAATGGGTTCTGAGGGATTCGAACCCTCGACCAGATGATTAAGAGTCAACTGCTCTACCAACTGAGCTAAGAACCCAAGACACAAAAAGTATTGTAGCATCTTTTTTGGGGAAATACAAATGACTTTTTTTGGTCATAACTTTTTCAAAATAATCAAAAAAACAGAATTTAAGAGAAAGCCAAATTGTTCATGTTTTCGATCACATTGTGCATTGGAATCTATAGGGGTTCTGTGATATAAAAGAATTAGAATCTACAGAAATGAGGCATATTTTAATTATGGGTAAAATGGGCATTGGTTTGCAAATGTATACTCTCCGCGAAGAAGCGGAAAAAGATTTTACCGGGACGTTAAAGAAGGTTGCGGAAATTGGTTATGAAGGTGTCGAGTTTGCAGGTTATGGCGGATTGAATGCGGATCAGCTTGCTGATTTGCTGCAACAATTAAATTTAAAGGCGATCGCAAGCCATGTTAGTTTGGAAAGATTAACTACCCATTTGGATGAAGAAATAGATTTCAATTTGGCTATTGGCAGTCGCTATATTATTTGCCCTTATGTGGAGGTGGAAATGCGTAAGGATGAAGCGCAATGGCTTGATATTTTTGCGCAATTGCAGCCGATTGGTCGGAGATGCTTCGAACGCGGGATTGGCTTTGGCTATCACAACCACGAATTTGAGCTTTTGCAAAAAGTGAAGGATGCGCCTGTTTTAGATGCGATGATGGCGGCTGTTCCAGCAGAAACGCTACAGTTGGAATTAGATGCATGCTGGGTTCATCATGCAGGAGCCGTACCTGCGGATTATATTGTTAAGTATGCACAAAGGCTACCATTACTGCATTTAAAGGATATGCGTCCCCAACAAGATGGAGGTGCTTTGACCGTGGAGCTTGGCCAAGGTGTGGTTGATTTGAAAGCCATTATTGCAGCATCTGCTGCCGCTCAAGTAGAATGGCTGATTGTAGAGCAAGATAAATGCGAGAATCCGCCGATAGAAAGTATTACAGAAAGCTTGCAATGGGTGCGGAAAAATTACAATTCTTAAGAAAATTTTGCCCTGAAATCCTTCGGAGAGATGCCAAAATGCATGCGGAACATGCGGTGAAAATAAGAATAACTTGCATACCCACAGCTTTCAGCGATTTGCTCTAGCGTAAATGAGCTATAGAGAATACGTTCTTTGGCTATGGTAAGGCGTACCTCTATAGCATGCTGCATAATGCTTCGATCAAAGACAGCTTTGAACAGATGAACCGCTCGGGATACGCTTAAGCCAACGTGCTGTGCTACTTGTTCTAACGTAATCGGAGTCATCGCGTTTTCCTCGATATAATACTTCATTCGATAAGAAAGATATGAATTGGCACCTGGTGAATGGGACGTTTGTTCCATAATATGTCGATCAATTTGTAAACAAAGGATGCGGAGATAATAATCCAGCATCTCTTTATTTTTTTGGCTGTGTTTAAGTAATTCTATGTTTAACTGCCGCCATATAGTAAGCATTCCTTCGTGAAGCGGAATCTTTACTTTTTTTGGTTTATCAGCGTTTTCCCACCATGCGTCCACCCAATTTCCTTGGCAAAATATATAGTAGTCTCCACTTGATTTGGAATCTTCTATAAGCAGCTCGTAGGGATCTCCAGGCTGATAGAGCAGAAGATCGCCGGGGGCAATAGGAATCATCGTTCCTTCTACTAACGCAGAGCTGGTTCCTTCTGTCTGTAAACGAATTAAATAATAGGGCAACCCTTCTTTTTGATTATAATGATATTTTTTACTATGAAAGGAATATCCAGAGGACAATACTTCACTTGAAAGCAGGTTTTGATTTGAAAACATTAGGGTTAACCTCCGGTATTGCAGTGATAGAAGTACAAAAATAAAAAATAATTAGTGCTTTAGTAGGAGTTTTCGTAAAGTTGTCGAATTACATAATACTAGAAACAGGTCTCGTCTCCAAACTCAACGTATGACATTTAACCTTCCTAGGGGGACTTTTCATGACATTATTTATGCTATCCATTTTACTTTATTTATTGCCCGTGGGTATATTGTTTTATATGGCCTTAGAAATTTATTTTCGCAATAAAACCCATACTTTAAATAAAATAACTGCCTTATTACTCCTTGTTATGATGGCTTTAATTATGGGTTCGTTTCTAGCCAATATTTTTCCTGCTCAATATTATGTGATTTTGTCTATTTATTTAGTATATATCCCAGCTTTTTTGCTGATGGGGTTAGTCCTTCATTTCAATTTAAGGCTGACTTCACGGTTTGATCATTTATCACGTTTACAAGTAGCTGCTTTGTGTTATACACCAACATTCCCCATTGTATTGATCCTTTGTCGATCACCTTGGATTTCAATGACTTATACAATGGATGGCCCTTGGAAAAATGGAAATCCAAGCTTTGGCTTATTCATCATTACACTTGTCTTTACGCTTTATATTATTCTATTCAGCATTTATCTATTATTCGCTGGATTGCGATTCGTTTCCCAAAATCCTAACCTGGATCTGCAAAAAAAGCAGGTTCATTTAATTTTGTGGGCGCTTATTGTTGCAGGCAGCTGTGCGGTGGCAGGTATGTTTTTTCCGAGGCATATATTTGGCGATCAATTTAACTTACCCGACATAAGCTCGTTTGCGATCATTATTTTTGCTATCTTCGTCCGGTTTTCTATGACGAGATATTCCTTTTTACCTCCGACGGAACGAAAGTATCAAATTCTATATGAGCTCTCCCCGCTCGCTATTGTTTTGTTGGATGAAAAGGCAAAAATACATGACGCAAATTCGTCTGCAATGCAATTATTTGATATAAGCCTGAGCGACATCCTAAAACGCAGCTTTCCTTCCTTTCTTGTGCAGACGGATCGAAGTTCTTTTTTAAAGCAATTTGAAAGCGTTATTCTCGGCCGTAAATTCTCATTCACTGAATACACGATTATTCAAAACTCATTGGAACAACGACTAGTTCAAGCAGAAGGCGAGTTAATAGCTATCGAGGGAAAGCAATATCAGTATATTATCCTAAGAGACATCACGGAAAGCAGATTAGCCGAGCAAAGAATTGCTTTTTTAGCCTATCATGATCCTTTGACCGGTTTATCCAACCGCCTGATGTTTCAACAACAATTATCAACCGCTTTAGCTCAATCCAATGAAGATCAGCTTCAAGTTGTTGTGATGTTATTGGACCTGGATCGTTTTAAAATCATTAATGATACTAAAGGGCATCATGTGGGAGACTTGTTGTTGAAGCATGTAGCAAATCAGTTAGTTGAAATAGCGCCTGATGAAATGCAGATCGCGAGATTGGGCGGAGATGAATTTGCCATGTTTATGAATGGTATTGTAAACGATGAACAAATTCATCAGCTTGCAGAAAAATTTTTGCATGGTTTAAGAAATCCTTTTGTATATGAAAATATACCTTATTATATTTCGGCAAGCTTAGGCATTTGCCCTTCACCGCAGTTTGGGAATAACCCGGATACTTTGTTGAAATATGCTGATATTGCCATGTACTTTGCGAAGAATAATGGTAGAGATCGTTATCAAATTTATATACATCATTTAAAGCATCCCGATTTGGATCGTTTCGCCATGGAAGCGCGTATGCGAAAAGCATTAGAACAAGAAGAATTTATTTTGTATTATCAGCCGCAAATGGATATGGAGAGCGGTCATATTATTGGGGTTGAGGCACTTATTCGTTGGCAGAACCCTGAGAAGGGCCTTGTATATCCGGCGGAATTTATTCAAATTGCCGAAGAATCCGGCTTGATCATACCGATCGGTCGCTGGGTTTTACAAAAAGCATGCGAAGATATGAAGAAATGGATCGATTCCGGGTTGCCTGAAATGGTTGTTTCCGTTAATATTTCACTATGTCAATTTATCGATAATCAATTTGTAGCAGAGCTTAAACAAATTTTATTGCAAACGGAATTAGATCCCAAACTCCTATGTTTGGAAATCACGGAAAGCACCGCGATGGAAAACCAGGAATATAGTATGGAGATTTGTCAGGAAATTGTAGAAATGAATGTACGGCTTTCGATTGATGATTTTGGCACAGGTTACTCTTCCTTTTCTTTATTAAAATATTTGAAATTTGATGCGATCAAAATTGACCGATCTTTTGTACAGGGGATCGTAATGGAAGAGGACGATGCGGAAATCATTCATGCGATTATTGCTATGGCGCATGGTTTACATCAAAAGGTGATTGCCGAAGGTGTAGAGGAAAAGGCTCAATGGGATAGGCTTAAAACAATGGGTTGTGATCGCGTACAAGGCTATTATATTAGTAAACCAGTGCCTGAAAGCGAATGGTTAGCATTTGTACAACAAAAAACGTTAGTGTAGAGAGAGAGCTAAAGGACATCTGCCGCATCGTCCTTTAGCTCTCTTTTTTGTTGAGATGTACTATTATTTTGCCTGAAGCAAATGGTTGTATGCCCTGTAGTCAATTTGATGCTGATCGAGAAACGTCACTAAGCTTGGGTAATCACGCTGCGGTGTAGCGAGAATATACCCTTCTATGCAATGCTCGCGTGTTACTTCGCTTGCTCCGCCTTCTAAGGCAACTTGACCAATTCGAGCGGCGATCGAATGGCGGGCAATATCACGAAAGGGCCCTGGCACAGGACTAACAAGAATTTCTAAAAATTGTTTTGAATCATCCGTCCATAGATGCCGTGATGAATCAACATAATGATTCTGCCAATCAAGTTTTGACTTTCCGTCCGCCATCGGTAATACCTTCATAAACTTACGAAACATAAAATAACCGCCTATGGACATAAAGATTAGCAGTACAAACGCCCAAAATACGAGAAACCACATAAAAAAATTATGCATCCTTGTTCACCTCATGTTGAAATTATACCGTATTCCTAGATTTATTTCGAGTTTGTGAGTAAAATAAGATTATAAATGGAGTGGAAGGGGTTCATTAAATGTTGAAAATAGGTTCGCATGTTTCATTTTCGGATAAAGGCCTGCTGAATGCAGCAAATGAAGCCGTTACTTATGGCTCAGGCACGTTTATGATTTACACGGGAGCGCCGCAAAATACGCGGAGAAAGCCGATTGAAGAACAGTATATTAGCGAAGGCAAGGAAGTTATGGCTAAGCATGGTATGGATGAAATTGTCGTACATGCGCCTTATATTATTAACTTAGGCTCCTATAAAGAAGATACTTTTGAATTGGCTGTCCGTTTTCTCCAAGAAGAAATGCGACGTACGGATTATATTGGCGTGCGTAATATTGTATTGCACCCTGGCGCGTTTACGGACAAGGATGCTGAATATGGAATAAAGCGGATTGCAGAGGGCTTAAATGAAGTTTTGCGCGGAGTCAAGGATACGAATGTGAATATAGCCCTGGAAACGATGGCAGGCAAAGGGAGTGAGCTTGGTCGCAGCTTTGAAGAATTAGCTGCGATTATCGAGAAAGTGGATGACAATAGTCGCTTGACGGTTTGTATGGATACCTGTCACATTCACGATGCCGGATACGATATCGTCAATGATTTTGATGGTGTGTTGGCGCATTTCGACCGCGTTGTCGGTTTAAATCGATTGGCCGTTCTCCATTTAAATGATAGTAAAAATTTGCGTGGAGCCGGCAAGGATCGTCATGCGCCCGTAGGAGCAGGAATGATCGGCTTTAAAGCCATGCAGCATATTGTTCAGCATGAAAAATTACGACATGTGCCGATGATTTTGGAAACACCCTGGATCGGGAAGAACGATAAAACCCAACGACCGATGTATGAAGCGGAAATTGCTTTGCTTCGCGGCGATACAAAAGCGCGTTTTGGCATCGAGTTTCTGGATCATGTGGAACGTCTGGATTACTTCTTCGCCAAGCAATCGATCCATCATCGTGATTTTGTCGTCAACACGTGGGAGATGCTCAAGAATGATGATCAGGCTAAGAAAGCGGATAAACGCGAGCCGATGGAACGCTTGTATGATTTGATCGAAGCTGAAAAATTATTTGCTGATTTAAGCGAAGAGCAGATTAATCAACGGTTGACCGCATGGTTGGCGGGTAAAGAAGTATATATCTAGGGGAGCGTTGCGAATCATGAATCGAAGTGAATGGCAGGATCGGGCACGCATGCTAATTTCTTGCCCGGATCAACCGGGAATTGTAGCGGCGGTATCCAGATTTCTACATGAGCATGGTGCAAATATTGTGCAATCGGATCAATATACGATGGATCCGGAGGGCGGCATGTTTTTTATCCGTATCGAATTTGATATGAATGAATTGGCTCGTCGTTTGGACACATTAAAGCTTGATTTTGCTGAAGTGGTTGCGCAAAAGTTTCAAATGGCATGGACTGTTTCACAGGCTAGGCATATGAAGCGATTGGCCGTATTTGTATCCAAGGAGGATCACTGCTTACGCGAGCTTTTATGGCAGTGGCAAGCAGGTGATTTGAATGCGGAAATTGCCATGGTGATCAGCAATCATACGGATATGCAGCCTCTTGTCGAATCGTTTGGCATTCCATTCCACCATGTGCCCGTTACTGCAGAAACCAAACAAGAGGCGGAAGAAAGGCATTTGGCATTGATTTCACAGCAAGCTGATGTTATTATACTTGCGCGATATATGCAGATCATTTCGCCCAATTTTATTAAACAATATGCGAACCAGATCATTAACATTCATCATTCCTTCTTACCTGCATTTGTTGGCGCTAAACCTTATGCGCAAGCTTATGATCGGGGAGTGAAAATTATTGGAGCTACAGCTCACTATGTAACGGATGAACTAGACGGCGGACCTATTATTGATCAAGATGTGCAGCGTGTCAGTCATCGCGATAATGTGGATGATTTAAAACGAATTGGCCGGCATATTGAGCGAATTGTTCTAGCTCGCGCTGTTTCCTGGCATGCAGAGGATCGCATTCTGGTACATCATAATAAAACAGTAGTTTTTAATTAGCAATGCAAGTAAGCTCATGGTAAAATAAAAAAATCGTTATAAAAAAAAGAAAAGAAGATCTACTATTAGGAGGAGTTTTCGTTTATGGCAGTTATTAACCAAACTATTGAACAATTATCGATTAACACCATTCGTACCTTATCGATTGATGCAATCGATAAGGCTAAAGCAGGTCATCCAGGTATGCCGATGGGCAGTGCGCCAATGGCTTATGAGCTTTGGACACAATTTATGAATCACAGTCCTTCCAATCCGAAATGGATCAATCGCGATCGTTTTGTGCTTTCAGCGGGTCATGGATCGATGCTGCTCTATAGTTTATTGCATTTAAGCGGGTATGATCTATCCTTGGAAGAGTTGAAAAACTTCCGCCAATGGGGCAGCAAGACACCAGGACATCCTGAGTTCGGGCATACTGCTGGGGTAGATGCGACAACAGGTCCATTAGGCCAAGGCATTGGTATGGCTGTCGGCATGGCGCTCGCTGAAGAGCATTTGGCCGCTGTATACAACCAAGCCAATTATAACATTATGAATCATTTCACTTATGTGATCTGCGGAGATGGCGACATTATGGAAGGTATCTCTGGGGAAGCGGCTTCACTTGCAGGTCATTTGCAATTAGGCAAATTAGTCGTGCTTTATGATTCGAATAATATTTCCTTAGACGGCGATTTAAGCATGTCCTTCTCGGAAAATGTACAACAGCGATTTTCAGGCTATCAATGGCATGTACAAAAAGTAGAAAACGGAAATGATCTTAAAGAAATTCATGCCGCCATTGCAGCAGCACAAGCTGATCCACGCCCTTCCTTGATTGAAGTGAAGACTACGATTGGCTACGGAAGTCCCAACAAGGGCGGTAAAGGTGGCGAGCATGGCTCACATGGTTCACCGCTAGGTCCTGAAGAAACAAAGCTGACTAAGCAATATTATGGTTGGCCGGAATCGCCGGATTTCTATATTCCCGAAGACGTAACGGCGCATTTTGCCCAATTGAAAATAAAAGGCGATGCCAAGGAGCAAGCATGGAATGATCTGTTTGTGAAGTATAAAAAAGCTTATCCGGAATTAGGCAAGCAGTTTGAACAAGCGATCAATGGAGAATTACCTCAAGGCTGGGATGCGGATGTTCCCGTTTATTCGCCTGCGGACAAAGCCCTTGCATCACGGATTGCTTCCGAAAATGCGCTGAATGGGATAGCTAAAAACTTCCCTATGCTAATGGGTGGCTCGGCTGATTTAGAGACGTCCACTAAAACAAATATTAAAGTTTCGACCCGACTTACCTCCGAGAATTACTCAGGTCGTAACGTATACTTCGGTGTTCGTGAATTTGCGATGGGTGCTGCCGGCAATGGATTAATGCTGCATGGCGGTGTGAGACCTTATGTGTCGACATTTTTCGTTTTCTCCGATTACATGCGTCCAGCGATTCGTTTAGCGTCCATTATGAAGCTGCCCGTAATCTATGTATTTACACATGACTCGATTGGTGTCGGCGAAGATGGTCCAACGCATGAACCGATTGAACAGCTTGCTGCGCTTCGTGTCATTCCGGACATGACTGTGATTCGTCCAGCAGATGCGAATGAAACGAGCCAAGCATGGCGTTATGCAGTAGAGCAGCAAAATGGACCCGTTGCATTGATCTTAACTAGACAAAACTTAAACAATTTAGAAGGTACGGCTGAATTAGCGAAGCTTAATATAGCTCGCGGCGCTTATGTGCTTTCAGACGCGGCAAACGGTAAACCGCAAGCACAGCTTTTGGCAAGTGGTTCAGAGGTAGGCTTGGCTATTGACGCACAGAAGAAACTGGCTGAAGAAGGCATACAAGTACGTGTAATCAGCATGCCTAGCTGGGAATTGTTCGAAAAGCAGCCTAAATCGTATAAAGATTCGGTTATTTTACCGGAAGTGAAGGCGCGTTTAGGCATAGAGATGGCTGTTTCATTTGGATGGGATCGTTATGTTGGCGATCATGGAGATGTCTTGGCGATTGATCGTTACGGCGCATCCGCTCCAGCACCTACATTGATCAAGGAATACGGTTTTACGGTTGATAATGTAGTTGCTAAAGTAAAAGCTTTATTAAATTAAATGCAAAGGGGAATTTCTCGAATGTCACAATATGAACAAGTTACCGTAATTAGACAAGCAAATGTTTATTTTGATGGAAAGGTTACAAGCCGCACGGTTTTGTTTCCAGACGGTACGAAAAAAACATTAGGTATTATGCTGCCAGGACAATATGAGTTTGGTACAGAGTTAAAGGAAGTCATGGAGATTCTGGCAGGGCAATTAAAAGTGCTGCTGCCGGGAAAAGCGGAGTGGATGGAAATAAACGGAATCGGGGTATTTACCGTTCCTGCGAATGCAACGTTTAAATTAGAAGTCATTACGGTAACCGATTACTGTTGCTCCTACCTCACAGAATAGCATGAAAAGGCAAGTACCGCATAATGGGTACTTGCCTTTTAGTATGCGATATCAATTATAGATACGAATGGGTCTATACTGTGCATTTTCAAATGGACGAACCGCCTTTAAACTTAAGCTAAGAAATAAAAACTTAGGGAGGCAGCAAAATGTCTATTCAAGAACAAACTGAAAGAACCGCTCCACTCACGGAAGAACAATTGCAGCAATATGAAAAAAACGGATATATCGTGATTCAAGGGGGCTGCAGCGACGATTTGATTGATGCGTACAACGCGCATATTCACACGATTCGCTCAAGCGATCCGATGCCGCTGTGGGCTATGCCTAGTAAAGGAGCGGAAGCGGGTGAAATAACCGATAAAGATCGTTTTTCGGTTCGTTTGTTCAATCCTCATTTACATGATGGCTTTTCGTTGCAAATGATGAAGCTGCCCATCGTTCGCGGTGCACTTGCACAGATTTTAGGAGACGAAGCTGTCGGTGCGCAGAGCATGTATTTTTATAAAGATCCGGGAACACAGGGTCAAGCTGCCCATCAGGATTATTACTATATCCGCAACAATCCAAATTCGCTTATCGCAGCTTGGGTGGCCATGGAATATACCGATGTCGATAATGGCTGCCTCTATGTCATACCGGGCTCTCATAAATTAGGTTTACTTCCGCATGGAAAAGTGAAAAATCCGGAAGAACACGAAGCATGGACAGATGAAACCGAAGGAATCGATTTGAAACAAGAAATTCCAGTCATTCTTCAAAAGGGCGATATTTTGATTTTTCACAGCTTGTTAATTCACTCTTCAACTCGCAACCGTTCGAACCGCTGGAGACGTTCCTATGTTTGTCACTATATTCGGCATGATTCACAAATCGAGCGAAAAGACCTTATGAATAAAATTTCGTTACTCTAATTTTACTTATAGAGTGTGTTCAAGAAGTGGCGACGGGGAGTAATGGGTGTGCTTGTAAAGTTTACGTGCCGACTTTGAAAATGAGTTTCCACCTTGGTCAATTCAAGAAACTCATTTTCAACTGAGGCTGGAAAGCACATTCATTACGCAACATAGCTATTCTTTTTGAACACACTTTAAATAGGAGGCTTATAAGAATGAATCGAGAAGAGAATCATATATTGAACGATGGCACGAACAATTCGCCTAGACTTGAAATTCAACAATCCTGGTGGGGGATGATCGGCATTGGTGAGGGCGGAAGAGAATGGACAATGGAAGAAAAGTTTGCGAAAATTGCCGAAGCTGGATTTACGGGTATTTTAGGTGGACTGCCTGAACCCGAAGAGGCAAAGCTTTGGCGAAGACTGCTCGACGAATATAAATTTAGCTTTGGCATATCTGTTTTTCCATCTCGGCGAGAGGATTTAGTTCCACTTTTGAAGCAGGCTAGCGATTTTGGTGTGAATTATGTCAATTCGCAAATTATGGACAGCTTTGTCATTGGGGATGCTGCAGAAGCGCTTATTCGTGAATTGGTGGATGCCGCAGCTGAACAAAAAATACCCTATTTTGTGGAAACGCATCGAGGTAGAGTGACACAGGATCTACACCGGACAGTGGACTATGTGGCAGCAATTCCGGACCTTCGTTTAACGATTGATTTTTCACATTATGCAGTGGCTGGCGAAATGGTAAACGATTTCGATCAAGCGGATGCGCTTTTTGACCGCTTGCTTCGACGAACCTCCAGCATTCACGGAAGAATTTCGAATGGTGAGCAAGTTCAGGTCAGCATCGGTCCGGATGCAGAACACCCCATTGTCAAGGCATACACAAAAATATGGATGAAAGGAATGGGCTATTGGTTAAAACAGGCTGGACCGGGCGATATCTTACCAGTCTTGCCGGAGCTTGGCCCTCCTCACTATGCGATAACGACTGACGGATACGGGAAGTCGCTTCATGAAATTTCTGATCGATGGCAGCAGGCGCTTTTAATCAAAGGGTTGTTTGAGGAGGCTTGGAAATTGGCTAATTAACACAGTCGAGCCGAGCTAAAAACCAGGTATGTCCATTGGTACCACACCCCAGATTTTAACTCGGCTTTTCTTTTGATTATGCCTGATATATAGTTTATAAATTAAAACAATTGACAAGAATGTACTTGTGGCTATACAATACATTCAAGTTAATAAATTTGTGATGGAGAACGGGAGACTCACATAGGTTGCTTATCCGCGGATAGAGCAATTTATGTGTTTTTTTGTTCTTTTGGGGGAATTGGTCCTGGAGGGGGATCGATCACCGAAATGAAATAGCTAGCAAAAATATTTTGTAAGCGGATTCATAATAATGTAGTGGGGGTCATATCATGCCTAATAAAACGTTTTTTTCAAAACCAATGTCCATCTTGCTTTCTTTGATTATCATTCTTATCAGCTGTCTTATTGCTTCTGGTGTGCAAACGGATCACGGGAACGTTAAAATTTCAGATGTGCGTTTTGTTGGGGATTATGGAAATCAATTGAGTGGTTTATTGTATCAGCCTGCTAATTTTGATCCGAAGAAGAAGTTGCCAGCGGTTCTAACGGCTCATGGGTATATTAATTCCCGTGAAGTACAGGATGCATTCGATATCGAATTTGCTCGTCGTGGCTATGTCGTGTTGTCGATGGATATGGAGGGTCATGGTTACTCGGAGCAAGTCCCTTACGATCCAACGACACGCGGTACATTATCTGGACTTAGCTATTTAAGGAATCTAGGTTTCGTCGATAATACGAAAATTGCCTTGGAAGGCCATTCAATGGGTGGTTGGTCCATTTTAGCTGCAGCAGGGGCGAAACCGGAATGGGTCAACACGGTTATCCAAGAAGGTTCATCTCCAGAAACGTACGGAACTCCAAAGGTTTTAGCCAATACCCCATTTAACTATGCGATCGTGTATAGCAAGTATGATGAATTTGCTCCGTTAATGTGGGAAATTCCAAAAGCTTCACAAATTGTCAATACGGATAAATTGAAAAATGCTTTTGGTACCAAAGAAGCGGTCGTACTGAATAAATTATACGGTTCTTATGAGAATAAATCTGCACGTATGCTGTATCAACCAGCTGTCATCCACCCCGGTGATCATTGGTCAAAAGAAGCGGTAGGCAATGCCATTGAATTCCTGCAAAATGCTATGCCAGCCCCTAAGCCTGACAATTTTGCGAATCAGACGTGGCGAATGAAAGAATATGCAACTTTTGCGGCTTTAATTGGGGCATTTATGCTTTTGATTTCTGTTGCTGGAAATTTACTGAAAACGAATTTTTTCCGTACAATTGCAGAGCCGATGCCTGACAATAAAGGCATTCGTTCTAAAGGCTCATGGATCATAAGTGCTCTGATTGCGGCAGCAATTCCGACAGTGACGTTCTTCAAATTTCAAGCATGGGGAAGTACATGGTTTGTGCCAGGCAGCTTCTGGCCGCAATCGCTGACGAATGGCTTTGTTGTATGGGTCGTACTGAATGCTTTGATTGGAGTCGTACTGTTCACTCTCTGGCATTTTATTTCCAACAAGAAAACAGGGGCCACCCTGAATCATTACGGTATTTCTTTTGCCAAAACAGGCTACTTGATTGATCTGAAAATCGTTGGGAAATCTGCTCTGCTTGCGATTTATAGCGTTGGAATCGTTTACTTGCTGACCGTCATGGCGGATTCAGTATTCCATCTTGATTTTCGAATTTGGATTCTTGCTTTGAAAGTGATGGGCTGGGCGCAAGTGGTTATAATGTTGAAATATATGGTGCCATTCTTAATTTATTTCTTGGTCAATGGAGTTATTCTTCACGGTCAGCTTCGTTTGAAAGAAAGCAATTCGGAAGCAAAGACGGCCTGGAAGTGGTTTCTTGCTAACGCGTCCATCAATTCGCTTGGCATTATAGTGCTCATCCTTATTCAGTATATTCCGCTGTTTGTTAACGAACAGTTATACTGGCCATCGCAAGCGTTGCTTGGGATTGTTGCATTTCAATTCGTCCCGGTCAACATTGTCGTTTCCTTGATTTCCACTTATTTCTTCCGTAAAACAGGTAAAATTTATTCAGGCGCTTTCGTGAATACGCTTTTAATTACATGGTACATCGTTGCAGGTCAAGCGACGCAATATGCTGGGGGGCCCGTGTCTAATACGTGGTCGATTGTCTTTGTAATAGTTAGTGTTATATTGGTAGTAGCTGGACTTTTCGTTAAGAGAACAGTTGCTCAAAGTAGAGAACAAAGCATCAACGCTTAATGGAATAAACGAGTTTGGGGGACTTGTCTTTCCCCCTTCTCAAATTTTGGAGGGATACCATATTGAACGGAAAAGAGCTGAACCTATGTCTATTCAAGAGCAGAAAATATTACCGGCGATCCGAAAAATGAAAGACTTGGAGAAGCTGCTGCAGTCTTCCTTCGAATATATTGTGTTACTCGACAGCCATATCGGTCAATTAAAAAGCATTGTGGATTTAGTGAAATCACATCAAAAAAAGCTGCTGCTGCACGTAGATTTGGTAGAGGGTCTGAAGAATGATGAGCACGCAGCGGAGTTTTTGTGTCAAAGCATTAAGCCGGCGGGACTTATCTCGACACGGGGTAACGTAATTGTAAAGGCAAAGCAAAACGGTTTAATAGCTATCCAGCGGGTGTTTCTCCTCGATTCAAGCGCTTTAGAGAAAAGCTATCTCATGGTTGAACGAACCCAGCCTGATTATATTGAGGTGCTTCCGGGAGTAATGCCGAACTTCATTACCGAAGTGCGGGAGCGCGTAGGCATTCCGATCTTTGCAGGTGGACTCATTCGTACGGTCACAGATGTGGAGAACGCTTTAAATGCAGGAGCAACGGCTGTGACCACTTCCCAAATGGAGTTGTGGCGGCATTATTCCGAATAAATTATCATGGAGGTCCAGCGTGGAAAAAAACTATATGTTGGCCTTGGATCAAGGCACCACAAGCTCAAGGGCGATATTATTCGACCGTCAAGGGAATATTGTCCATATCGCACAGCAAGAATTTAAACAGCATTTCCCGCACCCCGGTTGGGTCGAGCATGATGCGAATGAAATTTGGATTTCCATTCTCGGTGTGATCTCGTCTTTATTTACTGAAACCGGTATTCGTCCGGAGGAAATTGCCGCCATTGGTATTACGAATCAACGAGAAACGACGGTGGTATGGGATAAATTAACAGGTATGCCCGTATATCATGCGATAGTTTGGCAATCAAGACAAACGATGGATATTTGTGAAGAGCTTAAGGCCCAAGGGCATGAGGAGCTTTTTAGAAAAAAAACAGGTCTTCGAATCGACGCCTATTTCTCTGGAACGAAGGTGAGGTGGATTCTAGATAACGTACCGGGCGCACGGGAAAAAGCAGAAAATGGAGAGCTTTTGTTCGGAACGATGGACACCTGGCTCATTTGGCGGCTTACAAGTGGGAAAACGCACGTCACGGACTATTCCAATGCTTCGCGGACACTAATGTATAATATTCATGAACTGAAATGGGATGAAACGCTCCTTGCTCTTTTGGATATTCCGGTTTCAATGCTTCCTGAAGTTCGTTCTTCTTCTGAAATTTATGGTTATACGAACAAACAGCATTTTTTTGATGCCACGGTACCGATATCAGGAGCTGTCGGAGATCAGCAAGCAGCATTATTCGGACAAACGTGCTTTGAGAAAGGCATGGCCAATAATACTTACGGTACGGGTTGCTTTATGCTGATGAATACTGGGGAGCAAGCGACTACTTCAGAACACGGCTTGCTAACTACGATTGCTTGGGGATTGAACGGTAAAGTGGAATACGCGCTTGAAGGCAGTATTTTTGTCGCGGGTTCGGCAATTCAATGGCTTCGAGATGGGCTGCGGATGATCAAAAATGCTGCGGTAAGCGAAGATTATGCAAGAAAAGTGAAATCAACAGAAGGCGTTTATGTCGTTCCGGCTTTTGTCGGTTTAGGGACGCCATACTGGGACAGTGATGTTAGAGGCGCGATATTCGGTCTTACGCGCGGAACTTCGAAAGAGCATTTGATTCGAGCTACATTAGAATCGTTGGCTTATCAAACGCGAGATGTTCTTACGGCGATGGAGGAAGATTCGGGTATTTTCCTCAAGAAGCTGCGGGTGGGCGGAGGAGCTGCGGGAAATAATTTTTTGATGCAGTTCCAAAGCGATATGCTCGGTGTTACCGTAGAGCGGCCTTTTGTAAACGAAACGACTGCACTAGGCGCGGCATACTTGGCTGGATTAGCTGTCGGTTTCTGGAGGGATCAGAAAGAAATTTCTACGCAATGGCAGGTCGATCGTTCATTCGATAAAATGATGGATGAAGCTGAATCTAACAAGCTTTATAGTGGATGGAAGAAAGCTGTAAATGCTGCGAGAGCTTTTAAATGATACGGCAGTATGTTATACTATAAACAAGTTAATAAAATCGGTTGGAGAACGGGAGAAAACCACAACTGCTGCTGCGTGAATAACGTAGTAAGCACGTTTGTGGTTTTTTTTCATGGAGGGAAAAAGAAGTGGGGACATTTTCAGCGAACAAAAGAGCCGAATATCTAAGTAAAATGACAGAGCAGGTGTATGATGTATTAGTGATCGGTGGAGGTATTACGGGAGCGGGCATCGCTTTGGATGCACAATCACGCGGCTTGCAAACAGCGCTTGTAGAGATGCAGGATTTTGCAGGAGGCACTTCCAGTCGCTCAACTAAGCTCGTACATGGCGGACTACGTTACTTGAAGCAATTGGAGGTCAAGGTAGTCGCTGAAGTAGGGAAAGAGCGCGCGATTGTGTATGAAAATGGACCGCATGTGACAACGCCAGAATGGATGCTGCTTCCTCTTTACGAAGGCGGCACGTTCGGCAAAATTTCGACTGCTATCGGGCTGCGGATATATGATTTCTTAGCAGGTGTGAAGAAGAGCGAACGGCGCAGAATGCTGAGTATCCAGGAAACACTGGGTAAAGAGCCGTTGCTAAAACAGCAGGGCTTAAAAGGCGGAGGCTACTATGTAGAATATCGCACGGATGACGCCAGATTGACAATCGAAGTATTGAAAGAAGCTGTTAAGCATGGAACGTTAGCTGTGAACTATGCAAAGGTGGAACAGTTTATATACGAGAAAGAGCAGCTGGTTAGCGCCGAAGTGATCGATCAGCTAAGCGGAATGACTTATAGGATCCGTGCACGAAGCATCATTAATGCGGCTGGCCCCTGGGTAGACACATTGCGTGAAAAAGATCATTCGAAGCAAGGTAAAACGCTGCACCTATCGAAAGGTGTTCATTTGGTTTTCAGTCAGGAAAGGTTTCCGTTGCAGCAATCTGTCTACTTCGATACACCTGACGGGCGCATGGTGTTTGCGATTCCGCGAGACAACAAAACCTATGTAGGGACGACCGATACGAACTATCAAGGGGATATGTTGAATCCGCGTTTTACGAAAGAAGACATGTCTTATATACTCCATGCTGCCAACGATATGTTTCCTAGCTTGAAGCTAAAAGATGCAGATGTAGAGTCAAGTTGGACGGGACTGCGCCCTTTAATTCATCAAGAAGGGAAGAATCCATCAGAAATATCTCGTAAAGATGAAATATTTGTTTCCAAATCCGGACTGATTTCAATTGCGGGCGGAAAGCTAACGGGTTATCGTAAAATGGCTGAAACCGTGGTCAATCTTGTCGCAGATAAATTGAGCGCTGGGGGACATGCGCCAATATCCAAATGTATGACAAAGCAGATGCCTATTTCCGGTGGAGATGTAGGCGGAGCAACTCATTACGCGAATTTTATTAGAGATCGCGTCTCGGCGGGGCGAAAGCTGGGACTTTCAGAAAAAGAAGCGGAACAGCTTGTACGCAGATACGGATCTAATATAGATCAAGTTTACTTGTTAATGGAGAAGCATTTTTCTGATGCGGGGGCTAGTGGGCTGCCTGTTTCATTGCTGGCATCTCTTCTTTATTCGATCGATCAGGAAATGACGGTATTGCCTGTAGACTTCTTTATTCGTCGTACTGGAGCACTCTTTTTCGATATTAATTTTGTGAAAGAGTGGAAGGACTCCGTAGTTGCTTATATGGCGAAACACTTTAGCTGGACTTCAGAGCAAGCGCTTAGTCGAATGGAAGAGTTAAATTTACTGTTAACTGATGCAGTTCATGCAGTGAATAATTAAAAGCTCCAGCAAGGGGGCTCTTATTTTTGGGAATTAAGTTGGAACTAATCAACTAAAGGGAATCGATAGCGAAATGACGAATCATGTCAGAATTAAACATAAACGAGGGAGTTCAATAAACGTGACAGTCTAGAACTTCGCGTTCTGGACTGTCACTTTGATGTTCACGAGATTCAGTCTAAAACTTTATTTTCTTCGAACAGTCTCCAGATGATTACAATAGCTCGCTGGCATATTGCTGATCCTCAATATATTGCTCAAGCTTGATGCGTACATAAGGCGGAAGTCCAGATAGCATACAACCGTAACGGAATTCATCCGTTTTTGGTTCAATTCGGATGATTTTTCCGGTAATCGGAGGCAGCTCTGCTTCTTGCGGGAAATGGATGACGATAAACATGTCCTTGGCAAGCGGGAAGCTGGATGCGATTTGCAATCCGCTCTCAGATAAGTCATAGAGCACTCCAGTAATATTTTGACCAGAAAAAGAACCTTCTTGCTCCCACTGGTAAACAGAAAGCTGAAGCTGAATATTCATTGGCACGCGGCTATTCCGCCTGCGGTTGCTCTCCGAAATCGACGATGCGCCAAAGTCAGGCTGCAGCGGCTTTCTCTTCACTTGTTCGTTCATCCAATCTTCATAACATTGAATGACCGAAGACAGATCCTGATCGCCCAAACCTTTGCTTAAACCAATTTGATAGAGACTGGTCGCTGCACTAAGCAATGGAGTAGGCAATTGGAAGGACTGCGTAAGCTTTGTTGCTAAAAGTAAATCCTTCAGCATTAATGCAAGTGAAAATTGATTGCTGAAGTCGCGGTCGATGATTTTTGTTCCTTTTAATTCCGCTTGTCGGCTATTAGCTCCTCCGTTTTGCACAATTTCTAGAAACTGTGCCGGATCTATTCCTGATTTTGTTGCAATCGCCAGTCCTTCTGCTAATGCTGCGGCATTAATCGCAACAATGGTATTATGCGCTAGCTTAGACTGAGAACCTGCGCCTGAAGGACCCATATAAAGCGCTTTACTTCCCAAAGTGGCAAATAATTCAGCTTGCTCTGTAAATACTTCGTAATTTCCGCCGACCATGAATACTAAACTGCCGCTTTCGGCGGCTGGCTTGCTGCCTGTAACAGGAGCATCGAGGAAATCTGCGTAATGGACACCTAATTCTTGTTCGAGCTTACGACTTGTATCCGGTGAAACCGTACTGCAGTCAATGACTGTGAGTCCTGGATGGATACCCTCCAAAATTCCGTCTGCCCCAAAAAAAACATCAAATAAGGCTTGATCATCACTAACGTTTGTAAATAAAACATCGACTACTCTAGCTACTCTTGATGGGCTGGAAACAATCTCCGCACCAAGCTCGCCAAGCGAATTCGCTTTTTCAGCAGTGCGATTATACACGGTTAACGGATACCCCTTTTTCAACAGATTTGCTGCCATAGGTGCTCCCATCGTGCCAAGTCCAATAAATCCAACAGATTTCATCATATTCACCTCTGTTTATCATTTTACCATTTAATAAATAAGCTGTGAATGGCTTAGCTTGCTTTTCCTGCTTTTAGTCAGTATTCTAAGGTTATAAAAGAGAAAATATAGGTAAAGTTGGAGGAGCACAGATGACAAACAAACTGAAATTTGATTACAGTAAGGCACTATCATTTGTACATCAGCATGAGATTGAGTATTTTGCCGAGCCGATTCGTCTTGCACACGAGCAATTGCACCAAAAAACAGGGACGGGTTCCGAATATTTAGGCTGGATTGATCTACCCACGGCTTACGATAAAGCTGAATTCACGCGGATTCAAAAAGCAGCCAAACAAATTCAATCCGATTCCGATGTATTGATTGTAATTGGGATTGGCGGTTCGTATCTAGGTGCGCGTGCAGCACTTGAAATGCTTTCCCATTCTTTTTACAATTTGCTGCCTAAAGGTAAGCGGACTACGCCAGAAATTTATTTTGTCGGAAATAACATCAGTTCAACCTACGTGACTCATCTATTACAGATGATTGAAGGTAAGGATATTTCGGTAAACGTCATCTCCAAATCAGGGACAACAACGGAGCCTGCCATTGCTTTCCGTATCTTCCGCGAGCTTTTGGAGAAAAAATATGGCAAAGAAGCCGCACGTAAACGAATTTATGCAACAACCGATAAAGCGCAAGGCGCATTGAAGAAGCTGGCAAATGAAGAAGGATATGAATCCTTTATTATTCCAGATGATGTAGGCGGGCGTTACTCTGTGCTTACACCAGTTGGTTTACTTCCGATTGCGACAGCAGGTATTGATATCGAAGCGATTATGAACGGAGCTGCAGACGCAAGCCGTCAATATGCGAATCCGAATGTAAAAGAAAATGAATGCTATCAATATGCAGCAGTACGGAATGCCTTGTATCGCAAAGGGAAAGCAACGGAAATTTTGGTTAACTATGAGCCTGCGCTTCATTTTGTTTCCGAATGGTGGAAGCAGCTTTACGGCGAAAGCGAAGGTAAAGACAATAAAGGGATTTTCCCGGCTGCAGTAGATTTTTCCACGGATTTGCACTCGATGGGACAATTTGTTCAAGAAGGCTCACGGAATCTGTTTGAAACTGTCATTCAAGTTGAAGAGGTGGCTGAAGAAATCGTCATTGGCACCGATGCGGACAACTTGGACGGAATTAATTTCCTCAGCGGCAAAACCATGGATTTCGTTAATAAAAAAGCTTTCCAAGGCACCATGTTAGCGCATCTGGATGGTGGAGTTCCCAATCTAATCGTGACAATACCGAACATTTCACCTTATACATTTGGATTTTTAGTCTATTTCTTTGAAAAAGCTTGCGGCATCAGCGGTTACTTGTTAGGTGTGAATCCTTTTGATCAGCCAGGTGTTGAAGCCTATAAAAAGAACATGTTTGCTTTGCTTGGGAAACCGGGTTATGAGAAAGAGAAAGCACAGTTGGAAGCTAGATTGTCGGAGTAACTTTGGGGATGAATCTTTATGTTATCAAGTTATACAACGGTTCAACAGGCGGGTCGTGCTGAGTTTGTGATTCGTAAATCGCGCTTTATCGGTCATGCCGCTCCCGTAGCTTCTGAACAAGAAGCGATTGCCTTCGTGGAACGAATTAAGAAAGAGCATGGTACTGCGACGCACAATTGTTCCGCCTTTATGCTCGGAGAACGCGACGAAATTCAGAAGCAGTCTGATGATGGCGAGCCAAGCGGTACTGCGGGAAAACCGATTCTAGAGGTCATAAAGCATCAAGGCTTGAAGAATATCGCGGTTGTCGTAACACGTTATTTCGGCGGTATTATGTTGGGAGCGGGCGGCTTGATCCGCGCCTATTCAGATGGTGCGGTGGCTGGCATTGAAGCGGCCATCCCCATCAACCAAGTATTACATCAAGAAGTAAACGTTCACATCGATTATACGTGGCTTGGAAAAATTGAGAATGAATTGCGTCAGCGTCAAGTACTATTAGGTGAGACGCAATTTACGGATAAGGTCATTGTAGCTTGTCTACCCCTTTACACGGAAAAAGACGCTTTTACAGCATGGATAACGGATTTAACGCAGGGTCAAGCGATCATTGATTTGGGAGTGGCTCTTTATAAAGGACATTCCATTGCGAAAGGGTGAAAATGATGAACTTAACGGATAATAGTTTGGAAAATGCGGAATATATTATCGATCAGATCAAGACTAAGCTGAGAATGGCTTCAGGTGCGGCGCTGTCAGCAGCACAATTTGATTTGGCATTGTACGAGGATTTGAAGGATATATATGATTTGGTCAAGAGTAAACCTCATTTTAGCGTGAGTGAAATGGATGCGATTGTCATGGAATTAGGCAGATTGCGTAAAACGACTTAAATTTAATTGCTTCAAGATTCCTCTACTACGCAAGCGCAAATACAACAAGCATCTCACCTTTTTTTAGGCATGATGCTTGTTGTGCGAATTTAGTTTTGAAATAAGCGCGTGAATTTCTCAGGCGTTTTGCTTTCAAAATGCATTTGTTTCCCTGTTACAGGATGTATAAAAGCCAATATACTTGCATGAAGACCAAGCCGTCCGAGCGTGTTTCGGACGGCTCCATATTTTTTATCGCCCATAATGGGATGTCCGATATCCTGCATATGAACACGAATTTGATTTTTTCGTCCTGTTTCTAGACGGATTTCCAAGAGAGAGCAGTTGGCTGATGTTTTGAGCGTTTTGTAATGCGTAATCGCTTCTTGACCGTCGTTTGGGGTACGGCTGGAATACATCTTTAGCGTTTTGCTTTCCTTTAACCACGAAGTAATTGTACCCTCGCTTTTGCGTATCTTTCCTTCGACGATGGCAATGTAAACACGCTCCGAAACCGTTTCTCGCCATTCGGTTTGTAATTTTTGCTGAATCGGCTCACTCTTCGCGAACATCATCACACCTGAAGTATCGCGGTCCAAGCGATGCACCACGAAAATACGGTTCTTCGCATCCTTACGGCGGACATGCTCAGTAAGCTGGCGATATGCGGTCAGCTCTTTTTCATCGTCTGTTGCTACGGAAAGTAATCCCGCTTGTTTCTCAATGACAATAAGCTCGGCATCTTCGTATAGAATCGTTAAACCGATCACGGGTTCTTCTTCAACGATGCGTGACCATTCAACCACAACCTCTTGCCCTTGCTGCAAAGGATGATTGAATTGTGTAATCACTTGTCCGCCAACGGAAACTTGTCTATGGGAAAGTAATGCTTTGATTGCATTGCGTCCTTTTTCCGGAAATTGCGCTTGCAGCCATTTCATTAATTCATTGGATTCGGTTATCGTAAATCGGGTTTGTTTGCTCATTTCGTTTTAGTTCTTCCTTTCGTAAAGATCGATCAACTTTGATAAAGTTAATGCCGTTCCAAGTCTGGAACAGCTATCTCCACCCGCTTCTTGAAATAACATGCTCTCATTTGAATTTACAAGGTCAGCCTATTATTTCAAAGGCGGGACATAAACTTTCCGATAGCTATTCCCACTTTCCACTTATCACTTTATCCCAAACAACATTAAGCATCATTCATACTATAACGCACGTCGCAAATAAATGCATCCTAAGCAAAATGAATGTTATAATAATAAATGCTACAGGATATTATTCCACCCAAATTAGGTGATAAGTTTGGCCTAGAAATACGAATTAACAGACTTTGGTACATTGAAAAATATTCAAGTCTTCACAATTCTACAGACTGTAAAAACAAAGTGTTCAAATTAACCAAAATTTCATTTAATGCTTTTCCATCATTAAATCCTTGAATATACATATTCTTTTCAGTAATTATTTGAAGAGTAATTAAAGTTTCTTCATATTTAAGCATGACTATTTGGAGGTGTTCCGGTAAATTTGCTTGGAGTTGTCTAAAGTAATGACTACATTGATCTGATATAATTCTGTAATATGAATTTATTGTAATAAGCTCACCTCCAGTTTCATTCATTCGATCACATAGAAACTGGAGGAAGGATTGTTGGATAGATGTCATGATAATTTATCTCCTAGTTAATAATTAACCTTATAAGGTTATTATATATCCTTATGAAGTTAATTTAAAGCTGTATTTTCTTTGTAACCTTAAATTTTGCATTTAATAAATATCGGGGGCGAATTAGTTGCTGAAATGTAATTTGAGAAGATTAATGGCAGATCATCGAATTGATGATATTTCTGATTTGATGGTGAAGTCTGGAATTAGTCGTAATTCAATTAACAAGTTATATCGTGAAACGAATATAGAATCAATTAAGTTGGAAACGTTGTTTAAACTTTGTAATACTTTCAAATGTAAATTATCGGAATTGATCGAGTATGTGGCTTCGTAAGCATAAGCTTAAAGCTCAGTCATTACGCAACATAGCTATACTTTTTGAGCACACTCTTTTAAGAAGAAATGATGTTATATGCTTGAGAATTAAAGGAGGCATTCAGAGTGGAAACGAGCAAAGCAATCATTGAAGTGGAAGGTCTTGTGAAGCGATACGGTACCCATACAGCAGTAAACGGAATTAGCTTTGAAGTGCTGAAAGGCGAAGTTTTCGGGTTGTTGGGACCGAACGGGGCGGGGAAATCAACAACAATGGAAATGATTGAAGGGCTGCGTATACCCGATGAGGGCTCTGCCAAAGTGGCGGGCTATGATACGCGAAAGGATTTGAGAAAGATTAAGGAAGTCATCGGAGTGCAGCTCCAATCTACATCCTTATTCGATTTACTAAAGGTTAACGAAATCGCGAAGATGTATGCAAGCTTCTATGCACATTCTGTGCCGATTGCTCCCTTGTTGGAAGACGTGCTTTTGAAAGAAAAGCTTAATGATCGTGTGAAGAATCTGTCGGGTGGACAAAAGCAGCGGTTGGCCATCGCTTTAGCTTTGGTCAATGATCCGCAAATTATTTTTTTGGATGAGCCAACGACTGGCTTAGATCCGCAAGCGCGGCGTACGTTATGGGATATTATCCTGCGCTTGAAAGAGCAAGGTAAAACCATCGTGCTGTCCACACATTACATGGATGAAGCACACATTCTATGCGATCGAATTTGTTTAATGGATCAGGGAGAAGTGGTTGCGCTGGATACACCGCGTAATTTGGTGCTTAGCTTGCAGTCTGATAGTGCAATAGAGTTTAGAGTACCCGCTGAGGAAGAAGCGACGGAAGCAGAAAGAGAACGAGTACTGGAGCTTCTCCGCAAAGTACAAGATATTAAACAAGCAGAAATGCGTAAAGATGTCTATGTTTTGTACACAGATAATTTGCAGAATTCATTGCTTGATTTAATTCAACAAGCGGCTGTGCACCACATCCGGTTCGCAGATTTACAAACACGTACGGCTACCTTGGAAGATGTGTTTATACATATGACCGGAAGGAGCTTGAGAGAAGAATGAAGGCTTACTTACAATTAACTTTAGCACAGTTGCGACTATTTTCCCGTAATCGTCAGGTGCTTTTCTGGTCCTTATTTTTCCCCATTATATTTATGGTGATGCTGGGCAGTTTATTCGGCAGCGGCAGTACAAGTTCGTTGAAGATCTTTTTAGTGGATCAAGATCAAAGTGCGGCTTCAAAATCGTTCGTTGCAAAACTCCAAGAAACCAAATCAGCAAAAATTGTCACGGGTACAGAAACCGATCAAGCGCTTAAAGACTTAAAGCACGGCGAAAACGAGCTGATCGTCGTTATCCCTAAAGGTTATGAAACTGCGCTTACTAAACCAATTAAAGAAGCCAATGCCCATATTCAGCTTTATTATGATGAGACTAATTTGACGACGAAGCAGACGGGTGAATATTTGCTTAATGCTGTAGTAGACAATATCAGCAAGGAAAAAACGGATTATAAACCGATCGTTACCGTACAATCGGAAGGCGTTCAGTCACTCAATCTCCAATATATTGATTTTCTTGTTCCAGGTATTGTTGCAATGATGATCATGTCTAATAATTTGAATGGAGTTGCTGGTCAAATCGCATCCTGGCGAGAACGAGGGATTCTCCGCCGTTTGCAGAGCACTCCATTGCATGCTTACTCTTTTATTGCAGCACAAATTACGGCTCGTCTAATACTTAATGCTTCACAAGCCACGATTGTGCTATTGGTGGCTAATCTTGTTTTCCACACACAAGTCCGGGGTTCCTGGGCGCTATTGTTAATGTTTGTCCTGTTGGGCACGCTGACCTTTATGTCGATCGGCTTTATTATTGCTTCTTTAGCGAGGACGCCAGAGAGCGCAGGTCCCATTGCCGGTATTATTTCATTTCCAATGCTCTTTCTCGGCGGTCTATTCTTTCCGATCAATAATATGCCGAATTGGGTACAAACTATTATCAAATTATTCCCGATTGCTCATCTATCGACATCGATGCGCCAGGTCATGAACGTCGGTGAAGGCCTTGCCACGCTTTGGCCGCAGGCTTTGCTGTTGGGTAGTTGGATGGTTGTCGCTTTTGTCATTTCGAGTTTCACCTTTAAGTGGGAGTAGTCATCTATTGAAAAGGGAACGTTTTTATTTATGTCTCTTTATTGTAGAATAGGAAGACAAACTATATAGTAAAGAGGTATAGGTATGAAAGTTGTTGGTTCTACTTTAAACGCCAAATATATTCACACATCATTGGCTCTGCGTTATTTAAAGGCGTTTTGTCAAAAAGATTTTGCGGTGGATATCGCTGAATATACGATTAAAGATCCCGTGATGAATGTGGTTTCCGATCTTTTTTCACGAAAGCCCCAGGTGCTCGGATTTTCTTGTTACATTTGGAATATCGAAGAGACGATTCAAATTATTCGGATGATCAAAAAAATTATGCCGGAGCTGCTCATAGTGCTTGGAGGTCCGGAAGTTTCCTACGACACGGAATATTGGATGAAGCGGGTGCCGGAGGTTGACTTTATTGTCATGGGTGAAGGGGAAGAAACATTCCATCATCTATTATTGGAAATAGCGGGAACGCGGAAGTATCATTTTGTATATGGTCTAGCTTATCGAAAAGGCGAGCAAATTATTCTTAATCCCGGACGTCCTAAATTAAATCTGAACGATATTCCAACGCCATATCGATTTGCTGAGGATGTGCCGCAGCTTGCGAATCGGGTGGTTTATTTTGAAACGAGCCGCGGCTGTCCGTTTAGCTGTCAATTTTGCTTATCGAGTATTGAAGTGGGTGTGCGATATTTTGAAATGGAGCGAACGAAGCAGGATATACTGTACTTAATCGCTTCTGGTGCCAAATTAATTAAATTCGTTGATCGAACCTTCAATATCAAGCGTGAATATGCGATGGAAATCTTTGAGTTTTTAATTGCGAATCATCAGGGATGCGTGTTTCAATTTGAGATCACGGCTGATATTATGCGACCGGAGGTATTGGATTTTCTCTCAGAGCATGCGCCTCCAGATATATTCCGTTTTGAAATTGGCGTTCAATCCACCAATGATCAAACCAATGAGCTTGTGCAAAGAAGGCAGAACTTTACCAAGCTTTCCCGAACCGTAGAAAAAATTAAAAGCAGCGGTAAAATAGCTCAGCATCTCGATCTGATCGCAGGATTGCCGGAGGAAAATTACGACTCTTTTCGCAAGACATTCAATGATGTTTTTGCATTGGGGCCGGAAGAATTACAGCTGGGCTTTCTCAAAATGCTGCGTGGAACGGGAATGCGCAATGACGCAGATAAATATGGGTATATCTATATGGATCATGCGCCTTATGAAATTCTTGGCAACGACATTCTGCCTTTTTCTGATTTAGTCCGCATTAAACAGGTTGAGGATGTTTTGGAGAAATATTGGAATGCGCATCGCTTGGATCATACGGTGCGATTTTTGATAGCCAATGAATTTGGCTCGCCCTTTGATTTCTTTCAAGAATTCGGGAGTTATTGGGAAGCATGCGGCTGGCAAAAAATCGGGCATCAATTAGAAGATTTATTTACCCGTTTGCAGCAATTTTTGCTCTATCGCGGAACGAAGAATATGGAGCTTATTGAAGGACTTATGAAGCTGGATTATTTTCTCAACCACAAATACAAGCCGCGTAAAGCTTGGTGGTCGGCCTCACTGGATAAAAAGCAAGAAGCTCATTTCATGAAACAAATAGCTAATCAACCTTATGAAGTTTCCAAAGCATTTGCCGCGTTAGAACTAAAAGAGAAAGATTTGCATAAACACGTGGTGATTGAGATACTGCCCTTTAATCTGGATCGTTATTTGTTGGATAATACAGTTGATTTACATCACAATACCTTGCTTATCGTATATTTCAATTTAGATATGGGTTTACTCAAACCGCAATTCTATACCCAACTGCAGCAAAACAAAGAAGCTCTTCTGTTATAGGAGAGCTTTTTATTTCTTTTCGACAATAATGAGAAAGGGCGGATGATTTTTTTGGTTTATAAAATGATAAGAAAGGACATCGAATTGTTTCTGCGGCAGATTAGCTGCCCATTGTTGAACGGCATCTGCTTCCTCATGTGCTCCTTGATGACCTGTGTATACAACAATTGTGATGATTCCACCTTGACGAAGCAGTTGTACTGCAGCTTCTAAGCCAGCTATTGTAGAAGCTGGTTTGGTCACTAGCATATGATCAAATCCGGGCAAATAACCTAAATTAAACATGACCGCACCTACATGACCTTGTGATTCGCTAGGTAATTCTTCTTTGATGTATGCATGGGAACGCTCAATCCAACGTATGGAGCCGTTGTAATCCAGCGTTTCATTTAATTTTTTTTGAGCAATGGCAATGGCTTCTTTTTGAATATCAAAACCATATACAGTACCCTGTTCGCCAACGAGTCGAGCAAGCAGCAAAGTATCTTTGCCTTGTCCAACTGTAGCGTCTATGGCAATGTCCCCCAATTTAAGACACGCTTCGACTTTTCGCTGCGCAAAAAGCAGCACTGATTCTATAGACATTCTGTATTCTCCCCAATTAACTCCGTAAAAGTTGGCTGCCAATACTTACCTTGCCAGCTGTATCTTGCTTTTAATTCATCATCGAAGGCATTCAGCACTTCCCACTTTTTCTGACTCCACATCGGACCCATTAATAAGTCTCTAGGCGCATCTCCAGTCAATCGATGCACAATCATTTCCGGAGGAAGAATTTCTAAGGTATCGACAACTAATTTCACATATTCATCCCTCTCCAAAAACTGTAAAAGGCCTGCTTCATATTGCTTCACCATAGGTGTTTTCTTCATCAAATGGAGTAGATGAATTTTAATCCCTTGAACATCCATTTTCGCGACGGCCTTACCTGTTTCCAGCATCATTTCATGGGTTTCTCCAGGCAAGCCATAAATGATATGCGCACAAGTACGGATTTGATGCTTTCGCAATTTAGCGACTCCGTCCAGGAAGCATTGCGTATCATGGGCGCGGTTAATCAATTGGGAGGTTTCTTCATGTATCGTTTGCAAGCCCATCTCAACCCAAAGATACGTGCGTTTATTCAATTCAGCAAGATATTCGACGACATCATCTGGCAAGCAATCCGGACGTGTTGCGATAGATAATCCAACCACACCGGGCTGACTTAGTATAAGCTCAAAATACTCGCGAAGCTCCTCAACTGGAGCATACGTATTGGTGTAGGCTTGGAAATATCCAATATAACGCGCTTCCGGCCATTTTTTATGCTGTAGATCACGGATTTTATTGAATTGTGTGACTAAGTCATCTCGACGACTACCGGCAAAGTCTCCAGACCCGCGTGCACTGCAGAAAGTACATCCGCCTGACGCGATAGAGCCATCTCGATTTGGACAAGTAAATCCGGCATCAAGCATCACTTTAAATACTTTGCCATTAAATTGTTCTCTCATTTCATAATTCCATGTATGAAATTGTTTGTCCGCCCAATGTAAAGATTTAAGTTGTTCCATTAAAAAAACTCCCTGTAGAAAATGATTTCTTTATTTTATCCGAAAAACGCTGCAAATGCACTTCCCATAAAAAACTAGGGTAAATTTCGATGATTTTGCGGAAAATAAATTTGCACCATATCACCTACTCTCAGAAGGAGGAACTTTACTTGAAGAAGCTTACAGTAATTACGGCAATGCTCGTTTTTTCATTGATTTTTGGTACGGAAAGCTTTGCAGCGGGAATGACAGGCAGTGGAACAAGCACCACTTCTTCTACGGATAAAACAGGTAGCGGAAGCACGATTGGCGGCAATGTAAATGGCTTGGGAACAACAGGGATGTACGGTTCTTCGAACGTGTTAGGTAATATACCTACGACATCACCTTATGGAACAGGGACATCGGCTTACGGGACAGGGACAACATCTACCTATAGCCCGTCACCAACACCGACGACCTACAGCGGTACGAGTTCCACGAGCTATGGGACAAATGGCACAATGCGAGGTTATAACTATCGGACAACCGCAACGGACACTACAAATAACGGCTCTTGGGGCTGGCTCGGATTGTTGGGACTTCTTGGTTTAATCGGGATGAGAAACAATAACAGCAACCGAGAAGAGCATCGTTCAGGTAATAAATTGTAGCCTGGAACTGCGAAGGACTCCCCATTCGGGGAGTTTTTGCAGTTTCTTTTGATTTTTCCATGTGAATCGTCTATCATTTTGTAAAACGAACGATTGTGGAGGAACAGCAATGCGATTGCGTGGAATAAAAGGCATTCGGGAAGCTTTAGAGCAGCAACCGGATTTAGTGGTGCTTAACCCCAAAGACTACAAAGGAAGCTGGGCCAAAAATTATTTTAAAAACGACCACCCCATTCATGTTGAGTTAGGCATGGGAAAAGGTCAATTTATTAGTGAGCTCAGTTTGCAAAATCCAGATATTAATTTTATTGGCATAGACATGTACGATGAATTGGTGCGCAAAGCAAGCATTAAAGCCAGGCGCTCTCGTGAAGATCACGCTTCCGCAAGCTTAGCTAATCTTGCTTTAGCGCTTTTGAATATTGAACATATACTCGAAGCGTTTGCTCAAAGTGAAATTGCGCGAATTTATTTAAATTTTAGTGATCCATGGCCTAAAAATAGACATGCCCGTAGAAGACTTACGCATGAAGGATTTATAAAGCAATACATTCATTTGCTTAATGAACAAGGTCAAATCCATTTAAAAACGGATTCACAGTCCTTATTTGAATTTTCTTTAAATACATTTGCGGATCTTGGGCTTCGTATGCGGAACATTTCACTTCATTTGCATAGCGAAGGATTACGACATGATTTAGTCATGACTGAATATGAAACCAAATTTGCTGGGCAAGGGATGCCGATTTATCGTTGTGAAATTATTCTGGGAGAGCATCCGAATCAAACAATTACAGCAGCTAAAAGAGCCGCAGAAGCACCCAGCAAAGCGCCTACAACACAATCAGAGGGATAATGTAAACCTAAATATACACGGGAGTAGGCTACCGTCATTGCAATCGGTACTACGATAAAAGTCATGTATGGAGCGCTAATTACAAAAGGAATAATGATGGAGAAAATAGCCGTTGTATGACCGGATGGGAAAGAATGGTCAACCAGCGGCTTTTTGCATGTTTTGGTGTCGGGTAACACGAGATACGGACGTAAACGCGGGTACTTTTTCTTGAGGATAGCAACAGGTATATGACTAACAGCTAGTGCAATGATAGCTTGTATCGCCATGATTCTCCACGCATCATGCGTAAAGAGAATGAGGCTAAGCATACTTGCGATGGTGATCGAAGCTCCCCCAAGATGTGTGATTCGCTGTAAGATAAAATCAATAAATGAGATCGGATTGCGTTGATTTACCCAAAGAAACACTTGATTTTCATGCTGCTGCAACCAATTCATCACTCGACTCAAATGGATCGCCTCCTCATACTTATAGTCCTATTATAAAGTCTCCATGTCATCGCAAAATTAACAAATCTATGAAGGTTTTGTAAAGAAAAAAATTATTTTATTTCGGTCGTATAACAACAGATATTTTTTGGGAATCCTATTGAAACATACTAATGTTACAGAATGATTACAATCAAGTTACAGAAACGTTACAATTTTGTGACTGGAAAGATGAAAAACGATGGAAACAAGACCTTTTGCGATGGATTAAGAGAACGTTAGGTGATTTCTTACGGTTTCCCGCGATTTACCAATGGTATGACTCCTATGCGCAATCAGGGGCTTTTGACAAAAACATGGAAAGAGCGGAAAATCGTAACGGTAGATGTTGTAGAGAGAAAAAGGTAAACCTTAAAAGGGGGACATACGAGATGCTGGATCGTGTTTTATTTGTTATGCAAATTGTTTTGGCTTTAGTGGGTGGGTATCAGTTATTTCTTAGTTTTTTTGGTTGGTATCGTAAGAAAGCAAAGATACAATATGCGCCACAAAAAACATTTGCCATTTTAGTTGCAGCGCACAACGAAGAACAAGTAGTCGGAGCGTTGATTGAAAACTTGAAAAGCTTAAATTATCCAAAAGAGATGTACGATATAATGGTAATCTGTGATAACTGCTCTGATAAAACCGCTGATATAGTCAGACAACATGGCGTTTACGCATATGAACGACACCATGCTACGCTTAAGGGGAAAGGTTTTGCGATTGAATGGATGCTGAAAGAATTATGGAAGCTTCCACGTTCCTACGATTCGATTGTGATTGTGGATGCTGATAATCTGGTCAGTCAGGATTATTTGATTCATATGAACAATGACTTATGCTCTGGATCAAGAGTTATTCAAGCGTATCTGGATACGAAAAACCCGCATGATTCATGGGTTACTTCGGCCTATGCCGTAACTTATTGGTATTGCAATCGCCTTTGGCAAAATCCGCGGACAAATTTAAAGTTAGCTAACTTTTTGGGTGGTACGGGTATGTGCTTTGATACTTTGCTGCTTAAAGAAATGGGCTGGGGCGCAACAAGCTTAGTGGAAGATCTTGAATTCACGATGCGCTGCGTGCAAAGAGGAATTTATCCATCCTTCAACTATGATGCCAAAGTCTATGATGAAAAGCCGCTTACTTATAAAGCTTCGGCAAGACAACGCTTAAGATGGATGCAAGGTCATTTTGAAGTAGCAAGACGTTATTCCTTGCCTTTGCTTTGGAGTGGATTGAAGGAAGGGAATTGGGCAAAAATTGATACGGCGATCTACGCCATGAACGTTTATAATTTGATGATCAGCTCGCTGTTGACAGTCTTCTTATGGGGCGATAGATTGCTTCCAGGTCATGTACATTTTACATCGGTATTTGATAAAGCGCCGCTCTTGTTTACATTACTTACGGTTGGAACCTATCTTCAGTTCCCGCTTGCTTTAATTCTTGAAAAAGCGCCATGGCAGATGTTTTTTAAGATTCCGACATTCTTTGTCTTCCTCTTATCTTGGTGGCCGATTACGATTCACGCTTTCTTTACGCAAAATAATAAACAATGGAGTCACACGGTACATACGCGTGTCATCCGATTAGAAGAAGTTCGCAGTAAACAAGCTAGTTAAGCTTTTGATTTGCAATTGACAATGCAGCATCAATCATGTATATTATTCAGTATATGTTTACAACCAAGCAGAAGCGCCCGCTTCTCACCTGACCGACTTGTCGTTGGCTGGTTTCATGATCATAGTATGTTCAATACTTATGAATGAAATTGATGAAGATGTGGGCCGAATGCGCCTGCATCTTTTTTTATTTATAAGAAAATATAAGGTTTAGCCACTTATACTGATCTTATAAATCCGGACAAACGCTACCGTCTTGAAAAGACGGCGTAGCCGTTTATCCTTGATGCTTGGCATGTGAACGTTATTAATGGAGGTGGCAGGTTATTAGTAAAGATCATCAAGTGAACGACGAGATTCGAGTCAAAGAAGTTCGACTGATCGGTGCAGAAGGCGAGCAATTAGGCATTAAGCTTTATCGCGAAGCCATGCAAATGGCAACGGATCTTAATCTGGATTTGGTCAATGTAGCCCCTACCGCTAAACCGCCTGTATGTCGGATTATGGATTACGGCAAGTATCGGTATGAGCTGCAGAAGAAGGATAAAGAAGCGCGTAAAAATCAAAAAATCATTGATATCAAAGAAGTACGCTTTAGTGCAACGATTGAAGAACATGATTTTCAAACGAAGCTTCGCAATGTTGTCAAATTTTTAGGTGATGGAGATAAAGTAAAGTGCTCTGTTCGTTTCCGTGGACGGGAAATTACTCATTCTCAAATCGGTAAAAAAGTACTGGATCGCGTTGCGGTTGAAGTAGAGCAATTATCGACGATTGAGCGTCATCCAAAGCTTGAAGGTCGCAGCATGATCATGATATTGCAGTCCAAACAGCAGTAAAATTAAGTATATGCTTTCGACGCAAGGTTTTTTACGAAAACCTAGCGAATGCTTACGAAGCAAGTTTTGCTTACACAAAACTCTAAGGAGGATCATCTCATGCCAAAAATGAAAACACACCGTGGCGCAGCAAAGCGCTTTAGAAAAACGGGTACAGGTAAAATTATCAGAATGAAGTCAGGCGCTCGCCACCAATTGGAAGGCAAGTCACCAAAACAAAAAGCGCGTTTAGGCAGATCCGCAGTGATGTCAAGCGGCGATGTAAAACGTATTAAATCTTTGCTTGTTTACATGAAATAATTGGATTGCTCGATAAAAATTAGGAGGTAGAACACTATGGCAAGAGTAAAAGGCGGTTTTGTAACCCGTCGTCGTCATAAGAAAGTATTGAAGCTGGCAAGAGGATATTTTGGATCAAAGCATAGATTGTTTAGAACCGCAAACCAACAAGTAATGAAATCCCTGCTTTACGCATACCGTGACCGTCGTCGCAAAAAACGTGATTTCCGCAGATTATGGGTTACGCGTATTAACGCGGCAGCTCGGATTAACGGTTTGACTTACAGCACATTCATGTACGGCTTGAAATTAGCGGGTGTGGACGTTAACCGTAAGATGCTTGCTGATCTTGCAGTAACGGATTCAAAAGCATTCTCTGATTTGGCCGTAGCTGCAAAACAAAAAATAAACGTTTAGATCATTGACTATTTAAACGGAAATGCATATAATAAATTCTAAGCAATCGGCTATGAAGAGGACGAAGTGATAAGGGCTCTTATGTATCAGAGAGCAAAGGATTAGCTGGAACCAATGCCTTAATCCCTTATTGACGAGCTCACCTCGGAGCTGTTTTCCTGAAAAGCAAGCGTGTATCATCTCTTGGTTACTAGGGAAAATCGGAACGGCACACGTTATCGTGCCTACGGTATCTGATAAACAGTTTGTTTGTCGTAACTGCTTTGTTATGATACCCACAAAGGTTATGCATTGTGAGATGCATAGCAAATTTGGGTGGTACCACGGAAGAACTAACCCCTTTCGTCCCGTCAAATGCTTTATTAGCGTTTGGGATGAAAGGGTTTTTTGCTTTTTGTTGGGCTGATTTGTATTTTAGTGGGGAGGGTTAAGGATGAGTATTCAAAGTCCGACCAAATTGTTAAAAGAAGAATTAAGAGCGAAGCTAGTGCAACCGGATTTCATTACGGGGTCTGATATATTACTGCGTTGCTTGCTTCTCGAAGGGGTGGATTGTGTATTTGGTTACCCTGGTGGTGCCGTACTGCACATCTATAATGCGATGCACGGAAATCCGGATTTCCATCACTTGCTGACACGTCATGAGCAAGGAGCGATTCATGCAGCGGATGGTTATGCCAGAACAACAGGAAAAGTCGGTGTTTGTATTGCAACTTCAGGTCCTGGGGCAACGAATTTGGTCACGGGAATTGCGACTGCCTATATGGATTCTGTTCCACTAGTAGTTATTACAGGGAACGTGGCTTCGACTTTTATCGGAACAGATGCATTTCAGGAAGCGGATATTACCGGTATTACCATGCCCATTACCAAGCATAGCTATCTTGTGCGTGATGTCGAGGATTTACCGCGCATCATCCATGAAGCTTTTCATATTGCCAATACAGGACGTAAGGGTCCGGTCTTAATTGATATTCCCAAAGATATTTCCGGTGAGAAAACGATATTCAAGCCGGTGGATAAAGTAAATATTCGCGGTTATCATCCAACGATGGATCCGAATAAACAGCAAGTGGAAAAAATCATCAAAGCGATTGAAGCAGCAGAACGTCCTGTAATTCTGGCTGGTGGTGGTGTAGTTTACGCGAATGCCTCGAATGAATTAATTGAGTTCGTAAACAAAACACAGATTCCGATTACTACTACATTGCTTGGCTTAAGCGGATTTCCTAGCTCTCATGAGCTGTGGATGGGAATGCCGGGAATGCACGGAACGTATACAGCAAATAAATCGATTCAAGATGCGGATTTGCTGATCTCCATTGGGGCCCGTTTTGATGATCGGGTAACGATGAAGCTGGACGGATTTGCACCAAAAGCGAAAATTGTCCATATTGATGTGGACCCAGCTGAAATCGGCAAAAACGTGAAAACGGCTATTCCTTGTGTGGGCGATGTTAAAGCTGTGCTGGAATATGCCAATACATTGGCAAAACAGGCTAAATCAGCGGATTGGATTGCAAAAGTTCAGCAAATGAAAAAAGAATTTCCACTTAAATATATCGATTCAGATACAGAATTGAAGCCGCAGTTTGTTATTGAAATTATTAACGAAACCACGAACGGCGAAGCGATTATAACTACAGATGTAGGTCAGCATCAAATGTGGGTAGCGCAATACTATCGCTTTACTCGTCCGCGTTCTTGGGTAACCTCGGGTGGCTTGGGTACGATGGGCTTTGGATTTCCTTCGGCAATTGGGGCGCAAATGGGCAATCCGGAACGACTGGTTGTCTCGATCAATGGCGATGGTGGAATGCAAATGTGCTCGCAAGAGCTGGCGATTTGCGCAATTAATAAGATCCCTGTTAAAATTGTTATCATTAACAATCAAGTGCTTGGCATGGTACGCCAATGGCAGGAAATTCTTTACGATAATCGGGAAAGTCACATTGATCTCGCCGGCAGTCCGGATTTCGTCAAATTGGCGGAAGCTTATGGAGTAAAAGGACTAAGAGCGACCAATAAAGAAGAAGCACGTCGTGTTTGGCAGGAAGCGTTGGATACGGATGGTCCCGTGTTGATCGATTTTGTGGTCCGTAAGGAAGAAAATGTTTATCCTATGGTCACGCAAGGGAATACGATCAGCGATATGCTAATGGGGGATTCACAATGAAAATGAAGCGACATACGATTTCTGTTCTTGTAAATAATCAGCCTGGCGTACTGCAGCGTGTTTCTGGATTATTCGGACGACGCGGCTTTAATATCGAGAGCATAACAGTTGGGGAATCTGAGGAAATTGGCTTATCTCGGATGGTCATTGTAACGACTGGCGATGATAAAACGTTAGAGCAGGTTTCCAAACAATTGTACAAGATTGTTGACGTCATCAAAGTCATCGATCTTAGCGCCAATCCAATGGTTGCGCGCGAGCTGGCGCTCATTAAGATAAGTGCGGAACCAGCCATTAGACCGGAAATATTAGGCATTGTCGAAACGTTCCGTGCGGCTGTGGTTGATATCGGACCCACAACGCTTGTCGTGCAAGTTGTCGGAGATAGTGATAAAATTGATGCAATGACAGAGCTATTGAAGTCTTATGGCATTCGTGAGCTATCTCGCACAGGGGTTACCGCAATGATTCGCGGTTCAGTAAGCAAGTAAACAAATGATATGAGGATCTAATGACTCTTGTTGAGTGGGTGTTTAAGCGGATAAGATGTAATTCATCTCGCTGTCGCTATCTATCCGTTCAAACACCCACTCAAAAGGGTTTCAAATTAAAGGAGGAAATTATTCAATGGCAGTTAAATTATTTCACGAAAAAGACGCAGATTTAGGCGTATTAAAAGGCAAAACAGTTGCAGTAATCGGTTACGGCTCACAAGGCCACGCACAAGCGCAAAACTTGCGCGATAGCGGCGTAAAAGTCATTATCGGACTTCGTTCAGGTAAATCCTTTGACAAAGCCAAAAATGATGGATTTGAAGTTTTTTCAGTAAGCGAAGCTGCTAAAAAAGCGGATATTGTCCAAATCTTGATGCCGGATGAAACACAAGCAAGAGTGTATAACGAAGAAATCGCAGCAAATTTGAAAAAAGGTGCAGCATTGCTATTTTCACATGGTTTTAATATTCATTTTGGTCAAATCGTGCCTTCTAAAGATACGGATGTATTGCTAGTTGCTCCTAAATCGCCTGGTCATATGGTTCGTCGTACATATGTAGAAGGCTTTGGCGTACCTGGTTTAATTGCAATTGAGCAGGATGCTACTGGAAACGCACAGGCGCTAGGCTTGGCTTATGCGAAAGGTATTGGCTGTACGCGGGCGGGAGTGATTGAAACTTCATTCCGTGAAGAAACCGAAACGGATTTGTTTGGTGAGCAAGCTGTACTTTGCGGTGGTACAACAGCATTGGTTAAAGCAGGCTTTGAAACATTGGTTGAAGCGGGTTATGCGCCTGAAATGGCTTATTTTGAATGCTTGCACGAATTAAAGCTAATTGTTGATATGATGTATGAAGGCGGATTATCCTCCATGCGTGATTCCATTTCTAATACAGCGGAATATGGTGACTATGTCACTGGACCGCGTATTATTACAGATGTAGTGAAAAAAGCAATGAAAGACGTGCTTACCGATATTCAACAAGGTAAATTTGCTCGCGACTTTATCCTTGAGAATCAATCCAACCGTGCATTCTTGACTTCCATCCGCCGTATTGAAGCTGACCATCCGATTGAAGTGGTTGGGAAAGAGCTGCGAAGCCTGATGCACTGGATTAAAAAATAAGGTAGTTTCGAATGTAATTAATGAACAGGGAATATGCCGCAGTGCTAAATAACTGTAGGTATATTCCCTGTTTAAGCATTAAGCTGGTTTTGCTTACACAAAACTTTCAGGAGGTGTTAGTGTGCGAAAAATTTATATTTTTGATACGACGCTGCGAGATGGGGAGCAGTCACCTGGGGTCAACTTGAATACGCAGGAAAAAGTGGAGATCGCTTTGCAATTGGAAAAGCTGGCAGTGGACCGCATCGAAGCCGGTTTTCCCGCTGCATCGCCGGGAGATCTTGCCGCTGTGAACGCGGTGGCCCGTATTATTAAGAACGCCAGCGTCATTGGGCTTGCTCGCTCGCGTGAGCAGGATATTGAAGCCGTGCGAGAAGCTTTGATCGGTGCGCAGGATCCATGCATTCATCTTTTTTTAGCGACCTCGCCGATTCATCGCAAGCATAAATTGCGGATGGAAAAGCAGCAAGTGCTGGAAACAGCAGAAGCAGCGATTAAATACGCTAAGAAATATTTTAGCAAAATTGAATTTTCACCTGAGGATGCGGGCAGAACAGAGCTGGACTTTCTCTGCGAAATAACGGCTATGGCCATTCGTGCAGGCGCAACGGTGATTAATATTCCAGACACTGTCGGGTATATGAACCCAAGCGAATTTGGCAATATTTTTAAAGTGCTAAGAGAAAATGTGCCAGGCATTGAAAAAATTCAATTGAGCGCTCACTGTCATGATGATTTAGGGATGGCTACTGCTAATGCACTAGCGGCTGTCCTGAACGGGGCAGATCAAATTGAAGGTACGATTAATGGGATTGGTGAACGTGCGGGAAATACCTCTTTAGAGGAAGTGGCGATGGCTTTAGAAACCCGTCAGGAATTTTTCCAAGCGAAAACGAATTTGGTGTTAAATGAAATTTATCGCACAAGCCGTTTGGTCAGTAAGCTTACGGGAATGGTCGTTCCGGGTAATAAAGCAATTGTTGGTGCGAACGCGTTTGCCCATGAATCCGGCATTCATCAAGATGGCATGCTGAAGGAAAAAACGACATACGAGATTATGTCTCCCGATACGATTGGTTTAAAAGAAAGCAAGCTTGTGCTAGGTAAACACTCGGGTCGTCATGCATTCCGTGAGAAGCTGATTGATATGGGCTATGAATTGAATGATGATCAGGTCAATGCAGCTTTCGCAAAATTTAAAGATTTAGCCGATAAGAAAAAGGAAGTTTCGGATGAGGATATTCGCGCTTTGATCGAAGAGAAATTGATTGCTACTCCAGAGCTATTTGCTCTAGATACGCTGCAGCTCTCTTATGGCAATCAGTCTGTTCCTACGGCTACGGTACGCATTCATACGATGGACGGTTTGATTCTAGACGAAGTAGCGCTTGGCAACGGTTCAGTTGACGCGATTTATAAAGCGATTGATAAAGCGACAAAGGAAGAAGTCGAGTTAGAAGACTACTCCATTAAGTCGGTAACCCATGGCAAGGACGCACTTGGTGAAGTGCATGTTGTTCTCAAACAGAACGATATAACTGCTCAAGGTCGCGGCGTAAGTACTGATATTTTGGAAGCGAGTGCCAAAGCTTATATTGATGCAGTCAATCGTCTAATTGATAAACGGAAAGTACCTGGTCCGTCTAATCGCGGCAATATGACTTTGATTTAAAGGATTTAATGTAAAATAAAAAGCACGCTTTGCGTAGATTTATGCAAAGCGTGCTTTTTATTTTGAAAAAATATCCAGACTACAGCATAGCTTCACAATGTTGTAAAGCATTCTTAAAGCGCTGCATCCCTAATTTCATTTGTTCCTGATTTGAGTGTGTAAAATTAAGACGGAGTGTATTTGATTTCACGGAATCTGCGTAAAAACTAGCACCTGGAACGAAAGCAACACCTTCTTGAACAGCGGCCTTTAACAGCTCTTCAGCAGACAGTGCCTCAGGAAGCTCCAACCAGATGAACATCCCGCCTTTAGGCTCGCTCCAATGGATATCACTCCGACCTAATTCATTCAGATAAACAACCATCTGTTTCATCCGCTGTTCGTATTCCAGACGGATTGTGCTAATATGCGCATTGAGATCAAAGTCGCAAAGCAGATAATAAAGGGCTTGTTGATCCACAGAGCTTGAATGAAGATCGGCAGCTTGCTTGGCGCGGGTCATATTCTGGATGATGCTCGGATCACCGATGATCCAGCCTGTCCTAACAGCAGGTGCAACGGTTTTGGAGAACGTACTCGAATACACGACAGCAGAACCGTGCGGATGCTGATCTAAAGAAAAAATAGATGGGAAATGTTCGTTTCCGCCATATTGAAGCTCGCCATAAGGGTCGTCCTCGAATATAAGCACATTATGCTGATGGCACAGCTGTAGCAAGCCAAGCCGTCTTTCTAAACTCCAAACGTAACCAGTCGGATTAGAGAAAGTAGGATTGATATAAACTAGCTTAGGTCGATGCTGCATGATTTGGCGTTCTATATCTTCCAGATCCATTCCTTCCTCGTCCCCAGAGACGGAAACAATTTGAGCTTTACGCGATTGGAATACTTGGAGTGCCGCTAAATAAGTGGGCTGCTGCACCAGTACAACATCGCCCGGATCAATATATACGCGTGATAAGAGGTCTATCGATTGTTGTGAGCCTGTGGTAAGCAGCATTTCGTCTTTGCTGACATGAATATTCTTGCTGCGCAGCCGTTCAGCAATGGCTTCCCGCAATGGAGTATACCCTTCGGTTAATCCATATTGGAGAGCATTTTTCCCGCCAGTAAATACGCGATCAAAGGACGAGCGAATAGCCTCTAAGGGAAACAACTCTTCAGCGGGTAGACCGCCGGCAAACGAAATGATCGATTTGCCCTGAGTCAATTTTAAAATGTCGCGCACTGCACTAGATTTAAAGGATTGCATTGAACTGGAAAACGTATAATCCATGAGTTTTGCTCCTAACGATGTGTAAGTTATCTCTATATTTTATGCCAAATGCGGCGGCCTTTCAACCTATTTTTCAAACGCATGTTTATAGCCGCAGCCTATGAAGTCCATAGCTTTTATATCTTTGTAAAATGACTCAAAATGTGTTACAACAAGTATAGTTCAATGGAATAAATATGAGTCTAATGATTAGGAGTGAAACACAAATGGCGGATGTAAAGAAAATTGCGGTAATCGCAGGGGATGGAATCGGACCTGAAGTGATTGCCGAAGCGGAGAAAGTCCTTAAAAAAACGGAGGAAATATTCGGGTACCGTTTTGAATTGGAGCATGGGTTGTTTGGGGGTATAGCAATTGATCAAAAAGGTACTCCATTGCCGCAAGAAACTTTGGAAATTTGCCAAAAGGCGGATGCCGTGCTGCTTGGTGCAGTAGGCGGCCCTAAATGGGATAATAACTCGAAGGAGCTTCGTCCGGAGACAGGCTTGCTGGGGATTCGTAAAGCGCTTGGCCTTTTTTCGAATATTCGTCCAGCTACGGTTTTTGATTGCTTGAAGGATGCTTCCACATTGAAGCCGGAAGTATTAGAGGGTACGGATTTAATCGTGGTGCGTGAGCTAACGGGTGGTATTTATTTTGGCGAGAAGTTTCGTCGTGAGACGGAGAACGGCACAGAAGCTGTCGATACTTGCGCTTACAATGTCATGGAAATTGAGCGAATTGCACGTCAAGCTTTTGAAATTGCACAAACTCGCCGCAAAAAATTGGCTTCTGTTGATAAAGCCAATGTACTTGAAACCTCTCGTCTATGGCGTGAAACGGTGATTCGTCTCTCCGCTGAATATCCGGATGTTGAATTGGAGCATGTTCTTGTAGATAACTGCGCAATGCAATTGCTTCGTCGTCCTTCAAGCTTTGACGTCATCGTAACGGAAAATATGTTTGGCGATATTCTTAGCGATGAAGCAGCCATGTTAACAGGTTCCATTGGGATGCTTTCATCCGCTTCATTAGGAGAAGGCAGCTTCGGCTTATATGAGCCGGTACATGGCTCTGCTCCGGATATTGCTGGAAAAGGTATCTCTAACCCGATTGCAACGATCCTTTCGGTTGCGCTAATGTTCCGCTTGACCTTTGGCTATCATGATGCAGCTGAAGCGATTGAACGCGCTGTTAAAGAAGTATTAGACGCTGGTCATCGTACAGGCGATATTGCCGTAGATAAGTCTAAAGCCATTGGAACAACAGCCATGGGAGATCTAATTGTGACAGCAATTCGCAAATAAAGTTCTTATTTATAATAATTATTAAAAAATAATTATTATAATCTTGACTTTCATTTTGGCGAATGTTACGATTTTATCTAAGAAATAAGAGGAGGTTTTTGCAAATGGCAGAACGTTTAGTTGGTAAACAAGCACCTGATTTCACGTTGGAGACAGCGTTGGGAAACGGAATAGATTTTGGTAAAGCTTCATTGTCTGATTACAAAGGTAAGTGGTTGGTGCTGTTTTTCTATCCACTCGATTTCACTTTCGTTTGTCCGACTGAAATTACAGCATTAAGCTCTGCTGCAGGCGAATTCAGCAAGTTAAATACAGAAGTTTTAGGTGTAAGCACAGACAGCAAACATTCACACAAAGCATGGATGAACACACCAATCAATGACGGTGGCTTGGGTAAATTAAATTTCCCATTAGGCGCGGATTTGACGCAAAGCGTAGCTCGCAGCTATGGTGTTCTTATTGAAGAAGAAGGAATCGCGCTTCGCGGTTTGTTCATCATCAGTCCAGAAGGCGAACTGAAATATGCCGTCGTGAATCACAATGATATCGGACGCAGTGTTGAAGAAACGCTCCGTGTACTTCAAGCATTGCAATCTGGCGGACTATGCGCAATGAACTGGAAGCCAGGCGACAAGAACCTGTAATAGATGGATAAGCGAATCGAATATTGCAATGTAACCCCTTTTGTTTGCTGAGGCAAGCAAGAGGGGTTTTAATATATTTCATGTTCAAAAAATGTGGCTGTGTTGAGTAAATTCGTAGAACTAATATCTTGGCGATAGCTTCAAGGGCTTTTCTAAGGTATATAATTCGTCTTCTAATGAAAGTATTCTTTCATTGATTATGGACCGAGCATCTTTCAAAGCTTCGTTGTAAACAAGAGGTCCTATGGTGCTTACCATAAATTCAAGCATGCTTTCCGCGGCCAAATCGCCAATTTCTTCACCGCGTTCCATTTGAAAATATTGCTGAACCTGAGCGATTAGAGCTAATTTTTGTTCTTGCGGCAGTTTTTTGATCATTTCCCTCACCTTTCCCAATCCAAACTCTTATTGTATTTTAACCTGAAACTGGCAGGAGTCAAATCCGAAATTTTTGTTTCGCAAAAAAGGGATTTTCAAGGTCTAAGGCGAATACCTTATAACAGGCTGAAAACGAATATCCATGTTGAGAAGTTTTCATGTTCGTTCGGTCTAAAGAATGAACTTTTGGGGGGCGATGACCATGAGTTTTTGCTGCGGAGCAAGCATGATTGGCACGAAAGGAACCTTAAAATACATTCGGACACAAATCCACAATGTACCCATTTTATTTTGTCCGGTATGTCATCGTGTTGAAGTGCATCATTTGGCGCAGAATGAGTATGAGATTTTAGCGGAGTATGCTCATGGCGACGGTGCTTATGAAGTAGATTTTATCGAGTATGTAGATTCAAAAACGAGCGCTGAGCTTTACGAAAACTGTGTCAATCACGAAGGCGAGGAACCGCTCGAAGTGGTGCGCAATCAAATTGATATGGCCCTGGACTTACTTACTTTTTCCAAACAAACCAGTGATTTGGAGTGGGAAGAGCAGTTGAAAAAAAGACTGCACATCCTAAGCCAGCGTAGAAATAAGCTGAGGCAGAAAAATGCAACGGGCGGTGCCAAATAACGTCTCCTCGGAGGCGTTTTTTTATAAATATAAGAATGTATAAGTTTCACGATTATACGCTTATATAAGGGGTAAACGCGACTCGTCTTTGAATTGCTTATAGGCTGAAATAAAATCCCGCCTGCGATTATAGGTGGGAAGCAGTTTTGATGGCTCAAGCAAAGCCTTGTCCCATTTGCATCAGCGAAAGCTG
The DNA here is from genome assembly GCA_028287395.1 of Bacilli bacterium. Taxonomy (GTDB): domain Bacteria; phylum Bacillota; class Bacilli; order Paenibacillales; family NBRC-103111; genus Paenibacillus_AC. The sequence continues at coordinate 13,762 of JAQBPR010000126.1, read as the reverse complement.
AGAGGCTGTAAAACTTTAAGGAGGGGTGAAGGATGCCCTATGTATTGAGGCATAAAGATACTTCAGAGTTATTCACTTGCAAGCTGATCAATGTGTATGATTTTGAATATCATGGCGTGAAGATGTGGAATAATCAAGGCATTGCGGAAGCGGAGTATGCTTCTTTTTTATTAGAAAAAGGTTTGGACGAGCTTTGGAATTGGGAGCTATTAGAGCTTGCGGAAAATCTAATTAAGCTAGGCAACGTAAAGTTGAACAACAATGCAACTAAACGTTTGTTTCTCACGTTAGAAGGGAAAGTGGAAACTCGATAAGTACCCCCCTAATCCTTAGAGGAACAGCGAAACTTATAGTGTGAGGTGGAAATTTTGTTATTGGTTCTATTTAAACGGTTTTTAGGAAAAGACCGCTCTCACGATGCAGATTTAAAAGTGCAGACCCCCGAACAATGGGTAGCACGTATCCAACAGGGCGATTTACGCATGCGAAATCAATTTATTACAGATTACCAGCCTTATGTCGCTAAAGTAGTTAGTCGATTCTGCAAAAGGTATATTGATCCTGCGCGCGATGATGAATTTAATATTGGTTTGTCAGCGTTTAATGAAGCGATTAGTCAATTTTCTTCGACAGCAGGCAGTACATTTATCGGCTTTTCCGAAACGGTTATTCGTCGTCGGCTTATTGATTATGTCCGCAAAGAGCAGAAGCATAGCAACCAGGTGCCGTATAGTGCTTTTGATACTGAGGATGACGAAGAGAATGTTTTGAATCCGATTGAAACGCAGCAAGCATTGGCTCTATATGAAAAACAGCGCGGAATGGAAGAGCGCAAAAGTGAAATTATTGATTTAAATCGTTGCTTGGCAGAATTCGATATTCAGTTTATGGATCTTGTAGAAGCATCTCCAAGGCATTCCGATTCACGAGAGGTGTTGCTTCAGATCGGAAAATTGTTATCTGAGAATTCGGCAATGATGAAAATTTTATTAAATAAAAGAACACTGCCGATTAAAGAATTATTGAACGAAGTGCAGGTTTCTCGTAAAACGTTGGAGCGCAATCGTAAATTTATTATTGCTGTGGCTTTGATTCATAATGGCCCTTATCCTTATTTGCGTGAATATTTGCATGGTTCTAATCCCCCGGTAGAAAGGAGAGGCGACAGGTATGAATAAAGGCATTGTTATGGAGATGGATGATTCCAGCATTATCGTGATGACCCCAGAAGGCAGCTTTAGGAAAATTCCTCTGGAACAGCGGAAATGTCAGGTGGGCGAAGAAATTCTTTTTACTGTGGCAGTACGTAAAATTCGCAAACCGATGATTATGTTTACCTCATCTATTGCGGCTGCTTCGATCGTACTGCTTCTTCTTTTTAATGGATTTTCCGGTTCGGGTATGGTGCTGAACAAACAAGTAGTTGCGTATGTATCTATTGATATTAATCCTAGCATTGAGATGGGTATCGATGAGAATAAAATCGTCCGCGAAATCCAAGGTTTAAATGATGACGGTATCGCCTTGATCAAAAATATAAAATTCGACGGAAAACCAGTCGATCAACTGACAGAGGAAATTTTGCAGCAAGCGGAACCACAATATTTAAGCAAAGGCGAAGGCGATATTGTTATTTCCAGTACTGTGGAAGATAATAAGGCTGCAGCTAAGGTAAATGATGTTGAGTTAAGCAATAAGCTTAAGGATGTTGTATTCCAGCATATTGAGACTAAGCATCCGGATCAAGTGAAGCAATATGATATTACATCATTTGCTGCACCTAAGGAAGTACGTGAAGCAGCCAAGACTAATGGACTTTCAGCAGGGAAATATACCGTTTACTTGAATGCCAAGGACAATGGAAACGAAGCTACAATTGACGACTTTAAAAAAGAATCGGTTCACACCATTGCCAAAGAGAGTGGCGGAATAGATCAATTGGTTCACCCAGAAAACTTGACTAAGGATAAAATACTTGCCTTGATGGACGGCGAGAAGAACGGCAGCTTAGATCGGAAGTTAGCCCAGCAGATACAATCGAAAAAAGACGACGAAATGAAGAAAAATAAAAATGATTCGAGTAAAAAAGCAATAACTTCAACTCAATCTTCGACTAAATCGGGTTTAAAGTCTACTGCAAAACCCGATACGAAATCAAATGGAAAATCTAATGGTAAATCGAATGATAAGTCAAATGATAAATCGAACGATATATCAACAGGAAAGTCGACTGCCAAACCAACAGCCAAACCAACAGCCAAGCCAACTAGCAAACCAACGATCAGCGCAAAGCCGACGGACAATGGGAAGCCGAAGGACAACGGGAAGCAAACGGACAATGGGAAGCAGGCGGACAATGGGAAAAAGAATGATTCGAAAGATAAAGGTCGCAGCGGCACGGATTAATAGCAATGAAGAAGAGGAGAATGTATGCGATATAAGACGTTTGGTAATATAGGATTTAATGTCTCATCGTTAGGATTTGGGGCGATGAATTTGCCAGGTGTACCTTTTGAACAAGCTAGAGACGCGTTAAATTATGCTTTGGATCATGGAATCAATTACATAGATACGGCTGCCGCTTATCGGAATAGTGAAGAAATTATTGGCTTGTCGATTTCTCATCGGAGAGATGAATATTTTTTAGCGACTAAAACTGCTCAACGCAGCTATGCTGCGGCTAAAGAAGAGATTGATCGCAGTCTGGTGAGGATGAAAACGGATCATGTGGATCTTTTACAAATTCACTATGTCAATTATGTCAAAGAATTTCAGCAGGCGATGGCAGAGGATGGGGCTTATCTTGCTGCTTTAGAAGCGAAGCAAGCGGGTAAAGTACGCCATATCGGCATAACAGGTCATCGTCCGGAATTGTTAGCGAAATGGATTCAGAATGGAAAGTTTGAGCAAGTGTTGTTTCATTTGAATTTGGCGCAGCCTTTTGCTAAGGATGAATTAATTCCGGCATTAACTGAGCTTAATATGGGTAAAGTAGCTATGAAGCCTTTATCTGGCGGATTTATTCAGCCTGTGGAAAAAGCGGTTCGCTATCCTTATAGTCAAGATGTTCATGTGGTCATTTCCGGTATGGTCAGTGTGGCTGAAGTGAAGCAAAATATTGCTGCGATTGAAGCGGAAGTAAGCGACTATGAGCGTCAGGAGCTGGAGCAATTGGCTGTTGAATTAGGCGGTCATAATTGTAGACGATGCAATTATTGTGAATGTCCGATTGGTATAACGATACCCGACATCATGATCTCAAGTAAAATTCGCGAGAAATTTGGGTTATTACCTAAAGGCGACGGATTTTATCAGAAGCAAAAGGATAAGCTATTCTCCTGTGCGGATTATGAGCCTTGTAAAGTAACTCCACTTTGTGAGCAAAAATGTCCTTATCATCTTCCCATGCAAAAAGTGATTCAAGAATCGGTATCTTATTTTTCATAGGTGGTGTGTGCGTAAAATGAAACAAACGGAACTTATATTTTCGACGACTCAAACGGATCTCAGCGGGTATGATGGCTGGGTTTTATTCCTGCATCAACAGGAATTAGCGCAGTTGACTTGGCTTGAACCCAAGCTCGGAGAAACGATAGAACGATTGAAGCAAAAAAAACAATTCACGGGGGCTCTGCATGAAGTGGAAGTGATTCCAACGCATGGCTTATTCCCAACGCCTTTTTTGCTGTTGGTTGGTCTAGGTCATGCTCCTATTTCGCTGCAGGCCTGGCGTGAGGCAGCAGCAGATGTTGCTAAAGCAGCACTAAAGACGCATTTGTCACGTCTAGCTGTACGGCTTGTGGTTGGACAACAAGAAATTGCTGCGGCCCTTACAGAAGGTTTTTTATTAGGCAGTTATCGGATAAAATCTTATCAACGAGATGTGAAATATAGTTCCTTGCTGCAAGAAATTGTTTTTTTGGATGACCGTGACGTTCAAACACAACAGGAGCAGGCCAAAGAGCAAGCAGAGGTAAATCTCAATCAAGTGATAGAACATGCAGTCATATACGCGAAAGCAACCAATTATGCACGAGATTTAACCAACACGCCAAGTAACCTTCTTATACCAGAGTCTTTAGCGGAAGAAGCAAGAAAGCTTGCTTTACAATTTGGTTTTGAATGTATCGTACATAATGAGCAAGAAATCGTCGAAATGGGCATGTATGGTTTGCATCATGTCGGTAAAGGCAGTATAAATCCGCCTCGGATGATTGTTTTGAAATACCAAGGCTTAGAGGAATGGAAGGATGCTCTTGGACTTGTTGGCAAAGGGATTACTTTCGATACCGGCGGAATTTCCTTGAAAAAAGCTGAGGGTATGGAAGAAATGATTAGTGATATGGGCGGAGCAGCCGTTTTATTGGGTGTTATGCAAGCGGTAGGTAAGCTGCGTCCTAAAATCAATTTAGTCGTCGTTATTCCTGCGGCAGAGAATATGCCCTCGGCAAATGCGTATAAGCCTGGCGATGTGATTCCAACTTTGAGCGGTAGAACGGTTGAAGTGACCAACACGGATGCGGAAGGAAGAATCGTTCTTGCGGATGGGGTAACGTATGCTAAGCAGTTGGGTGCGGTACGAGTCATAGATATTGCGACTTTAACCGGTGCTGTCCTTGTTGCTCTAGGTGATGTAGCTACTGGCGCAGTGACGAACAATGAGGCTTTTCTGCGTAAGCTATTGTACGCTTCCGAGCTTAGTGGGGAGAAAATTTGGCAATTCCCGGCTTACCCGGAATATAAAGAAATGTTAAAAAGCCAAGTGGCTGATATTAAGAATGCGACTTCACAACGCTGGGCAGGTTCCATTACGGGTGGGTTGTTTATAGGCACATTTGCTGAAGAAACTCCTTGGATTCATCTCGATACAGGTGGAACAGCGTGGCTTTTGCATGAACGTGGATTAGAGCCCAAAGGTGGAACCGGAGCTATGGTCCGCACCCTTTTAACGATGATTTGCAGCCCTGATTAGGCCTGCAATTGTTTGCTTTTTGATGCTGTATTCCCAAGTGCCATGTTCATACCAGCATGGAGATTTTTAATGTCCTCGATGGATAGGATCAAACGATTAACTTCATTCAACGTAAAGGAAAAGCTGGTGGAACGTTCGATTAAATGCTTAAGCTGAATCCCGATTTTTCCGTTTTTTAGCATCAAATCGTATTTAAGTACCGATAGGGAAGCCACTTCCGGTATAATGTGCTTAGGCAGTGTTTTGGCGATATGAACAGGTGAGAAGAGGAGCAAATTTTTGTTCCACTGGATTTTACCCGGTTTAAATTCTATGACGACTTGATCGGACGTTTGTTTTCCGTTTGTTGTCGCTTGATAAATTCGGATTCCATTGTCGCCTTTTGACGGTTTAATATGTTGATTCGTGCGAATATCCGGAATAAAAGGAACAATGAATAAAGGAACAATACTGGCTAAGAAAAGCAAATAAGCGGATTCCCTGAGAAAAGCCAAAACGATGCAAAACGCAATAAATAACAGACCTAAGCATAAAAATTTAATTTTTTTCTTATTCATAATAATTAGTTCCCCCACAACGATGTTTATAATCCTATTCTAACATAAACGGATGGCAGTTAGAAGTTGTCGAATATTGTCAGTTATATAAGTTATAATTTAGAGGAGTCTAGATTGTGAAAAAACGAATTGGAATCATCGGTTTAGGAGATATTGCGCAAAAAGTATATTTGCCGATTTTAGCAAAGCATGAACAGGTTGATATCGTAGGTCTAATGAGCAGAACGGAGGCAACTGTAGAGCGTATTGGCGATCAATATCGCATTGCCCATCGTTTTACGGATTTGACTAGCTTGCTCAAACAAGAACCGCAAGCGGTCTTCGTACATACGCCAACAGAAACTCACGTAGATATCGTTAAACAATGCTTGTGGCATGGTGTAGATGTATATGTCGATAAGCCGCTTTCGTATCATATGAGTGAATCGCTTGAAATGGCAAAAATGGCTGAAGAGCATAACCAGTTGCTATGTGTCGGTTTTAATCGTCGTTTTGCGCCGCGTTATGTGGAAGCGAAAGCTTGGTTGCAAGAGGTGGGTGGTTTCAATAGCTGTGTTGCACAGAAGCATCGGACAAGACTGCAAAATCATAGCGCCAAGCATACGCTTTATGATGACCTGATTCACATGCTGGATTTACTTGTCTGGTTAAACGAGGATAATCAGCTAACTCTGGAAGCTTATATACAAAAATCTGATGAGCAGAATAAGCTGCTTCATGCCTCAGGCAGCTTGCGATTAGGTGAGGCATGCGGATTTTTTAGTATGGATCGCAATGCTGGATCGGATCTTGAAAAGCTTGAACTCCACGGCGGCGGACGTTCCGTAGAAGTCGTCAATCTGGAGAGCGCTATATTCTATGATAGAAACAGTGGAGAACGAGTTCAGCATTTTGGAAGCTGGGATGATGTATTATACCGCCGTGGATTTGTTGGTGTTGTGGAGCATTTTTTAAAGTCGCTTGATAACCGTCAACAATGTCAGATTCGTGCGGATCAAGTGCTCCCTTCACATGAGTTGGTGGAGCAATTAATCCTCCGTTTGCGCCGATGATAAAGTTTCATACTCCCTTGGTGTTCGGCGGGCCACTTTAGTACGAATAGCAGCTTTGATCACACGATCTTTGATCATTTCGACGATTTTTTGATTAAATACGCTGGGAATAATATAGGTTCAATTTAAGAAGGTGAGGGAAATTGAAAATGTCAACCGACCGCGTTCCGCCAGGGCAAAAGCTGACTGAGGGATTTCCCGTATTGCATTACGGTGACGTTCCTTATTATCGAGATATGAGTAAATGGGATTTAAAACTATTTGGTTTGGTAGAGCAAGAAGTCAGCATAAGTTACAAGCATTTTATGCAGCTGCCGCGACAGCAGTATAAAAACGATATCCATTGTGTGACTACATGGTCAAAGCTGGATAATGTTTGGGAAGGCGTTTCAGTTGCTGCGGTTTTAGGGCAAGTAAAGCTATTGCCAAATGTCACCCATGTCATGCTTCACGCAGAAGAAGGCTGGTCAACTAATTTGCCGCTTGCTGATTTTATTGCAGAGACGAGTTTTTTTGGATTGAAGCATAACGGAGAGCTTCTCTCACCAGAACACGGTTATCCCGTTCGTATGGTTGTACCGCATCTGTATTTTTGGAAAAGCGCTAAGTGGCTGCGCGGGGTCGAATTCATGGCAAAGGATAAACCGGGCTTTTGGGAAGTGAATGGTTATCATATGTATGGCGATCCTTGGAAAGAGCAGAGGTATGATTGGGATTGAAATAATGAAATAAGATTAGACATACCGGTAGATATGTTCCATCATACGACACATGTGGAGTGCGTGGTAAGGATATATCGGGAGGATTGAAAAAAAATAATTTTGGGTAAAAAAAAGCAGGAATATTCCTCCCACTTTTGATAATTAGTCTATAGTTTGTGTTTAATTAGCTCATTCTTGAAATGAGTCAAATCATCCATAATATTCTGGAAGTTATCACTAGCAGCGATATTATTTTGCTGAATGCGTTGTGTCATTAATTGATCAACAAAACCACTAAATGATACACCGGGTTGATTAAATATAGTTTGATAATTTTTATTGTAATTTTTATTGATTCCTAGGTCTTTATCCCACATTCCCATATTTGCTAACGTCCACTTAAGATCCGCTTCATGTCTAATGTTTTTTTGAGCCTCTGGTGATAATGCCAGCCATGCCACATATACACCATCTGGTTGTCCTGGAGGAGGGAATACTTCCATATTTGCTTCTCCAACAGTAACCAAACCATCATTATTTAAATCTTTCAGATCTCCAGGAGCAGCTATGAGATTATGTGCACCCTCATCGGATAAATTATCGATGTTAATTGAACGTGATGATTGATGATTGTATGCTTTAATTGTATCCATTTCTTCCGAATTTAAAGAACGTAGAAACTGTTTATCTGAAGTATTTGGAGCACTTTCTCGCTTAGTTAAAATTTCTTGAAATGCATGCTTTAGATTATCTGGTGTATTTCGTCTCCCCAATGGATCAACTTTTGCATAAGCTGATATTGATGATTGTATTGGTAACATAAAATCCCCTTTCTACTTTTAATTACATAGTCTATAATATCGGCATCAACTTATGAAAAATTAAGAAAAATCATAATAAGGATGATTGGAAACAAAAAAGAGCCAATAAGGTATGACTCTTTTTTTGTTTTTTTGAATATTAATGAATGGAAATTGAATCTGAAAGTACGTTATAAGGTGAATAATAGTTAGTAGCTTTTGTTGTTAAAGTTCCAGTCCCCACGCTGCTTAAATCAAAAGCACGATAATGAATTTTTCCAATTACCAAACCAGTAGAATCAGTTACATAATCCAGATTTTGATAGGCAGTTGAACTTATACCAACATTATTATAATACAAACCTGGCACTGATCCCAATTGAGTTCCTTTTACAAAAATCTTTACAACACCTTGATTTGAAAGCATATTTATTATGGGTTAAATCATGAATTTTTCTGAACTTCTGCTGCTGGAAATGGCCATTATCTTCGATATATTTTAAATTTAATAATATTCCTAATATTCCCAAATGCGTAATACTGCACACATTAATAGATAAAATATACATGTACAAATGGTAATAATAACCTATAATTAGGAACTGTAGGGCATTAAGGGAGAAGGGGGGGGATTATTATGACAGATTGTACTCTAGTTGCAACAAGCTGTGTATACAATAATTGTTCGGGCGGCAATCCAATTGGAAAAGTAGGAACTTATCATTGTGCAAATGGGTCAACTATATCGAACTGGCCTTTAGGCTGCTGTTAATTGAAATGAATGTCTTTTATCAAGCCTCCTTTCGGGAGGCTTGATATTTAATTGAAAGCATATTTATTAGGGGGTAAATCATGAATATTTCTGAATTTCTGTTGCTGGGAATGGTCATTATCTTCGTTATTTCCGGATTTTTGAAGATATATTCTCCTGCAACAATGCGCAGTACTCTCCTTACACTGGGTGTTCACAAAAATCTTAGTCGATTTGGTGCTAGGTTTATCCCGCTCATTGAACTGTTTGCAGCCTTTGCGTTATTGTGGGAGGGTACGAGGTTAGTTGGAGAATGGCTGGTGCTAGGTTTACTTTGTTGCTTTGCCATTGCCGTTTTTCTGGCAATGATTCAAAAGCAGAAAGTCAAATGCAATTGTTTTGGTCATTTAATTCCACAAGATCTAGGGTGGAGTACCGTTTCTCACATCATGCTTATATTATTAGCAGATGTGTATTTGCTTGTTGGTAATCAATCTAGCAATTTAATGGAGTTATCCGCCATGGAGATCACTTTCGCCATCTTGTCTTGGATAGGCATACTTGGCATTTATATGCTTGTTTATTATATAAACGTGTTTTTTCGTCAATCCAATGTCGCTAGTCCACGGAGGTAATTAAAGTGTCAAACATATTCTTTGTTTCATACTTCATTCTATGGATAGGAATAATTTATTTAGCGATTGGATTCATTATGCTTATTAATAGGGCTAATATCCGTAAGCCTATTGGTTTATTAAATAGTGATGAAGGTATGTCAAAAAATATTGCCTTTCCACAAAACTCAAGAAGAGCTACAACAGGTGAAGTACCTTCATTAATATCACCCAATGGTAGTATAGTAATATTTTCATTAGCTGGTTGCTCAGCATGTCAGGATTTGTACTCTCCTCTCATGCAGTATAGCTTAGAAAATCCCCATATCCCAATATTCATCAAGCTGTTTGCCGATAACGAAAAAGCCTTTTTAGAAATTATTAGTAAATATGACTTGAACCTTCCTGTCCTCCCTTTTAGTACCGAGGAAATACCCATGTATCAAACTAGATTGTTTCCATTCGGTTATGCTTTAAACGGAGAGGGAATTATCGTTGCAAAGGGCTCTGTGTATGGTAACGAGCAGTTGAAGTTATTAACACAGCATTTACAAAACGAAAATAGAGAGCTTGCAAAAGCAATGTAGAGGTAATAGGATGACAGAGTCAGTTCGAAAAACTTTACAAAAAATAAGCTTAACCTTTCAGATGATGTTTAAGATGATTGGAATCATGTTTCGATTATCTCCTTTATCTTTCATCTTGCTGACGGTATGTGAAATCTCATTATCGTTCATTCCAGTTGTTCAAATTTTTGTTACCTTCAAACTGATGAATGCTGTACAATTGATTGCATCTAGAGGATTACCCGAGTTAATCATTGGATATCGAATATTGCTTTTTCAATTTGGCCTTTTATTAATGGGTATCATACTAGAACTGCTGAATACGCATGTATCCAAGAATCTTAGACTTCATGCAACTCTTCATTTTGGAAATGAAATCTCGACCAAAAGTTCACGCCTTACTTTACTGAACTTTGAGAAGCATGACTTTTATGATCTCTTGCAGAGGGTATCAACCGGTTTTGAGATGCGTGGATTACTTTTTTTTCAATCTTTTTTACAAATCATACAGTCAACATTTACATTGATTGGATTTTTCGTTGTTTTAATGAGGTTTCATTGGGCATTAGCTGTGGGCTTGCTTCTATTGGTTGTTCCTTCTTTATTTATAAACATAAGGGAGACTCACTTTCAATTTTCCCAATTTGTTAGACAAACACCTGCAAGTCGAAGAGCGAATTATTTCTTCAGCTTGTTAACGAATCGGGAGTGGGCAAAGGAAGTCCGAATTTTCAGTCTGTCACATTATATTGTTAATCAATGGAAGGTATATTATAAACAAAATGGTATTGAACAACTGGCTTTGGATAGAAAAATGTCAATTTTGAAGCTAGGGATTAATGGATTTACGCTTCTTATTGTTACATTGGTTAGCGGATTACTGCTAAATCTTGCTGCAATCGGCAAATTAAGCTTATCCTATTTCATCGCTCTTGTACAAATTATAACAACCGTCCAAGGTAATCTGAAAGTGCTGGCATCCTACTTAGCAAACATTTATGAACAAGCCTTATACACAAGAGATTTGTTCATCTTTCTTGAATCAGAAGAAGAATCAGAAGAATTAGAAGAATCAGACAAACTGCCCTTTCCAGCTAACATACTTAGCGAGATAACTGTCAGAAATGCTATGTTCATCTATCCCAACACGGGGAGAACAGTTTTGAACAATATTTCATTCGAAGTCAAAGCTGGTGAGAAAATAGCTATTGTCGGTGAGAATGGCTCTGGAAAAAGCACGCTCGTTAAATGCTTGCTAGGTCTATATCCATTAACCGAAGGTATAATTGAATACAATGGCGTTTCTTTATCGAACATTGATCTGAAAGATATGAGAAAGCATGTGACCGCTATCTTTCAAGATTTTGTACAATATCAGCTTACTTTGCGAGAAAATATCGGTTTTGGCAAAATAGACTATATGGATGATAATGCACGGCTGCAATCTGCTGCCGCGATATCTGGAGTAGATCAATTTATTAATCAATTGCCGCAAGGATATGACACTACATTGGGATATTCATTCATGGGAGGACAGGAGTTGTCTTTTGGCCAATGGCAGAAAATAGCAATTAGTCGAGCTTTTTTCAGTGATTCTGAAGTAATTGTCTTAGACGAACCGACTGCCTCTCTTGATCCCATGACTGAAGCTGTGCTGTTCGAAACCATTGCCCAATTGACCCAAGGGAAAACAACATTTTTTATATCGCATCGATTAGGCGTTTGCAGAGCAGCGGATCGAATTCTAGTACTAAAGAATGGCGAATTAATTGAACAGGGCAATCATGATCAATTAATGCAATCAAATGGAGAATATGCTCGAATGTTTAGTATTCAGGCAGAGTGGTATCAGTAGTCATTTTTTTAAGTAAAGGAGAACGTTTGTGAATCGACTATACAAAACGATTATGGTCTGTGTGATAATTATAGTAATGTTAGCAGGATGCTCTCAGGTTAAGCATATACCTGTAAAAGGTAATATCAAGGTGATGGCTTTCGGAGAAGATTCATACCGTACGGAATACGGAGATTTGTTTCAACTGAAGTATCCTGATATCGAGGTTGAGCAAGTGGATATGAGTCAGATTTCTGGAGAGAATGATAATAGGGAAGCTAAGTTTCAAGAATGGTTGGATCGGGAGAAGCCAGATGTGCTTCGATTGAGACAAGACCAATACGAGATGCTGGCTAAACAGGGTGCCTTATATGATTTAGATTCATTGATTGTGGAATCGAAATACAGCTTGAAATCGATTCATCCTGGAATTTTGAGCTTGCTCAAAGCTAAAGGGGCAGGACAATTGTACGGTCTTGCACCTCATTATTCCTCAGCTGCTTTATTCTATAATACTGATTTATTCGATAAGTACAAGATTGAATATCCTAAGGATAACATGAGCTGGCGGGAAGTATTCGAATTAGCCCAACGGTTTACTAATAAAGGTGGAGATGATAACAACCGGGAGTATGGGATTTCTTTTCTCCCTTGGAATGCTAATCCAGTCTCATTGATGAATAAAGTTCAAGGAACTGAAAAAATAGCCTATATAGATGATCAGAATATGAAAGTTCAAATAAACACGGAGCCATCGAGACAAATTGCTAATACTGTAGTACAGCTATTCCAAAAGAAAGTCATTAAGGAATTAAAATCCAATGAAGCAACCTATGAGGCTTGGACAAAGAATGATTTTCTTAATGGAAAAGCAGCGATGTTGTATGTGGACGATTTTTCTTTTATCAATGATGTCAATAACTATGCAAAAGTTAATTCCTTCAACTGGTCCATGGTCACCGAGCCGGTTAATCCAGCCAGCCCAGATTTATCCAGTTCATTAAATCCAGTAGATATATATGCGATTAACTCTAAATCTGCTAATATTCATGCAGCATGGGAGTTTATACAATATATCAACAGTGATGAGATGGCCAAATTAAAATCTAAAAGTTCTCTCCAATTACTATCCAGAATGGGATATCAAACTGAATTGGACGGACATTCCTTGGATACGTACGCCAAATTGAATTTTGATGAAAACTATTTATCTTACTCTGGGAAAATACCGACGAGCTTCCATATTAACTTCTCAAACCTACTGAATGATAAATTGCAAGAGGTTATGCAATCAAAGAAGTCGGTTGAAGAAGCTCTTCAGGACGCTCAGATGAAAGGGCAGGTATTATTGGATGAAGCAATAGTGCGTTCTAAGATAGTGGAAGAGGAAAAAATTAAATAGGCGAATCAAATGAATAGAAAATGGATCATGAATTATAGGAAGCAGACCATTCGATTTTGAAGTCATACCTGGAACTACGCCAACAACGAAATATGCGTTTACGATTGTAGATGATACAAGCTGTACAATTAAATGTTTGGGCAGTCCGTATACAATCACATTACGATGTTATGACCGTAGCAATCATCTAATGTATATGGATAAATCAATCGGCTTAAAGAGTGTAATATAAACATTTATGGCTTATCTTCGGATAAGTCTATTTTTTTGCATCTTATATAGAAGGGAAAGAGTAAAAATGATTAAAAACAGTGTGGATTATATGTTGAGTTTACATGTTTTAAAAGAATTAAAAGCCAAGAATCTAATCAGCGAAGTGGTATTATCCCCTTTAAGTAGACACTCAAGAAAAACCCTTATGTTAGTATGAGGGAACGAGTGAACTTGGAGGGGATATTTTCTATGGCAACAAAGGGGCAGCAATTTCAACAATATACGGAAGAATTTAAGTTA
>JAQBPR010000121.1 GCA_028287395.1 Bacilli bacterium | reverse complement strand
TCTCAGAAATATTCACATTATGTTATTTTCTGTTGCAATATGTTGAAATTTTTAAAGAATTAGTTGCAATACGAACTAAAATTTGCTAGATTTAGATTCATTACTATTATTGGAAGCTGAAACTAATTAATGGAGTGAGATGAGAGATTACAGGTTAAATTAGCTTGCATTCGGAATGCTTGTTATTACTGGACGTATCCACTCTTAGGCTTCTTTTTTCCATTTCTGCGTTAATCATGTTTATAAAATTTTTATCGAGATTGAGATGCACTGCATCTAAATAACAAGCAACGAGTTCATCGTCATCGAGTAGCTGCAAGAGGGACACCTTTTTTTCACTCCATTGAAATATATTAAGAAACAACTTTATCTGAGAACAATATTTGCAGATTGATCTCAAGGTTGTTTGGTTTTTCTTCGCTTAATTCTAAATTTTGTTCTATTCTTTGTTTAACCACATTCCAAGACGTATTAATCACACTAGGCGGTGGAAGCTGAATTTGAGTAAAGCTGTGCTTCACTGCATTGAGAAAATTGGCGTTAAAGTATTTGTTAAATTCAGTTTGATTCATTTCACATGCACCCTTATTTCTGCGAATTTTATACTAATACATGCTTCTATCTTATCGTGAATTGGCAATGCAATCAGCACAAATAAAATTACGTCTTGCACTTAAACGTTGCGTCTATTACGAAGTAAATTCCGATTGAACGCAAAACAACGCAAAAAAGAGATCGTAGATTAGGTATGAACCCAAATATACAATCTCTATTTTTATGGTAGAATTATGTAAGGGGATTATTAATACCAAAGTCCATTAGTAATCTTAGAATCCGGTTTCTTTGCCAAGATTAATCTAACAGCATGTTCTTCCTCTTGGGATAAATTACAGGAATCCATTAATTTCCTATATATGGAAACGTTTACATTTTTATTTAAGCTTGTTTTTTTAAAAATTCTTACGACTTGGTTTAACTGAGGTGACCAGGCGATTGTTTGCATTTTTTTCACCTCCAATAATTAAGTATTTCTATGTTTATTATACACTAAATTAATGAAAATTAATGGGGGGGATGAATGATGAAACGTAAAATTATTTTTTTGGTTTTTTTGACAGTATTCATAGTCATTCAAGCATGGTTTATATATATTACTTTTAATTTTAAATACACTGGTGTTACGGTTGAAGAAAATAAAAACCATGATTGGATCATTAAACAATTTGATGTTGCAAACGCACCATCCGTACTGGGTTTACAAGTCGGAGATATTATTAATAAGGTAAACGGAAAAAATCCTAGTGATTATATTTTTATAAAAAAGTGGAGAAATCTTGATCAGTTTCAATCGCTCTTAGTTTCAAGAAACGGTGAACAGTTTGAAGTGATGCCTCCAACAAACACTTGGTTTTGGGCAGATGCTTTTTATCTTACATATATTGGTGAAAGTGTAAGTTTGGCTTTTGCTTTATTACTATACATAAAAATACGTTCTAAATCAGCTCAGTTTTTATCACTTGTCTTTATTAATATTGGTTTCGTTTTTATGAGTTTAAGTGCATCTATTAGAGGTGATGTATTAGGGAAAGTTTGTATTGATGTTGGTGTCATGTTACTTCCCGTGGTCTTCTTCCATTTTTTGATTGTATTACTCAAGGAAAAAGGAAATTTAGCACTGTCTCATAGATTTCTTAAATATTTATATGTACCCATTTTGATCATTTTATTAGCACAATTTACTTACTTAAATACAACAAAGGTTACGTTCTACATTTATCAGGTTATAACACTGGCTAGTATATTATATTTTTTAATTGGCCTATTATTAAACTTCATATTTTTAACATTTTGTTATTTTAAACATCGAAAAGAGAAAACATATGCATCTACAATTATAAAAATGGTTTGGTATACTTTGTTTATTTCATTTTCACCAATTGCATGCTTTTCTTTTATTCCACAACTTCTCTACGGTCATGGATGGATTGATTCTCCAATCACCGGGTGGGCTATATTGTTATTCCCTATATCATTTGCTTATCTTATTGCCACAAAACAGCTTTATGACATTGATACAATCGTGCGAAGAATTTTTTTAACCACACTGATTTCAATTGTCCCAGCAGCATTCATCGTTGCGTTTATTTCCATTTTCCTGCCCAAAGAGGAGTTAATCAATCGGCTATTGCTTATTTTTGCATTTATTGTCATTGTGATTTCGTTTATTTTATATACGCTTGAATATTTCATCATTAAATTTGAATCTATCATGTTTCCGCGTAAGCATCATCTGCGAACCGCATTGAAGAAGATTGCCAAAAATTTGGGAAACATCTCCAGCATGCGCGAGCTGAAGGAGATTATTCTTGTCGATATTGTGCAAACGATGGAGGTGTTTGGCGGGGCTGTTGTGTTTAAATATCACAATGATAAAGAAATTGAATTGATAGAGGAAGGGAAGATAGATTTGATCGGTATTGAACAGGTTCTTGCGGCGGCTGATTCGGAAGAGTCAGACTATACTGTCATTCCGATTAACAGGCATGAAGAATATACAAGCTATTTGGTGATGACCCGTAAAAAAACGAACACGCACCTTAATCTAGAGGAAAAGCAGTGGCTGGGTTTGATTATTTCGTATTTGGCAGTTAGCTTGGAAAACCTCTACTTAATTCGCAGGCTGACGCTAAAGCTGCATGAACTGGCGGCGCAAATACCGGATGAGAAGGTTGCCCAGGATTTTGTCTGGTTTC
>JAQBPR010000041.1 GCA_028287395.1 Bacilli bacterium | reverse complement strand
TTGCCACTTTTGGGCACCTGAACCGTTGTCGCTCCAAATCTCCACGTTCGTACCGTCGGTGGTACCTAAGCCAGTTACATCCAGTGCTTTTCCGCTGTTCTGGTTAATCAGCTTGTAAGTCGCACCGTTATTAATAGGTGTTGAGGTTGGTGTTGAGGTTGGTGCTGGTGTTACTGTTGGTTTTGGTGTTGGTGTTGGTGTTGGTGAACCCGTTTGCAAAGCCCATAATGCGGGAGTATTTGGCGGCTCCCAGCCCACCTGTGAGGTATGTGCTTGTATACATGAATAAGTACTGCTGTTATAAGTTACCAGATTGTTTACTGCATAAGCAGTGTTAGGTGCCCATGCTGAAGTTGCACCAAAAGCGATTACCGGAATTAAGCTAAGCAAGAGGATCGTGATCATCGTTAAAGAAAGAATCTTTCTCATTCTACTTTTTACCATCATTGTTCGCTCCAATCATTCTTAAATTTTTTTGAAACAGGTAACCACTTAAACTCATTTCATACCTCCCTAATTTAATAGAAACACAATTGCACTTTCCTCACCCCCCCTAAATAGAAAGCGTTTACATTTAATAGTATATAGGAAAATAGACAAATTCTTCAGGGGTTCATTTCCATTATCACGGGGTAAATATATCTAATTTGTTCTAAAAAAAAGTGGGTTGTTGTTATAATGGAAATTTGAGCCAAAAGGGAACTGGCAAATCGCGAAACGATCGATCTCTATCAAATTCATTGTCCTCCGTTTGAAATACTACAGCAGGGTCTTGTTTTTAAATTATTGGATCAGCTGCAAGCGAGGGAAAAATTCGGGTTTTGTTGCAAAAATTAAAAATCGATAGTTTTAATAGTGGTTTATCAGGAATTTATGCAGTCAATCCAAACAATTTATGGTTGTGGTGCAAGAAATTGAATTTTTTTAAGTGGAAACATTACGAAGCGGATATAATCCTGTTAACGGTTAGATGGTATTTGAAATATAGCTTAAACCATCGAGATATAACAGAAATGATGAGTGAACGGGGATTGCACATTTCAATTATGAGATGGGTTCATGAGTTCTGACCCGAAATAGACAAACGAATGCGTACCTTTATGCTCTCTGCAAATCGGGATATTCACGCGGCGAAACGTTTCTTTAAGAAGGCATTATGTTCGCCAAATAATCAATCGCCGCGTGTGATTACCGTGGATAAAAACCCAGCTTATTCGCCCGCAATAGAACAGTTAATGGATGAAAAAAAGCTGTCAAAAGGAACCATAATCAGACAGACAAAGTACCTTAACTACATTGTAGAACAGGACCATCGATTCATTAAGAAAATAACGAATGCGATGTTGAGTTTTAAATCCTTTCAGACAGCGGAACAAACCATAACGGAAATAAAAAAGGAAGTATTTTAAAATAAGGTTGATCGACAACGGTTAGACAATTCATAAAGATTAAACCATGATTTTGCAAATATTATTGGTGAACTCTACCGGATCTTGAAGCGGCAATCCTTCGATAAGGAGAGCTTGATTGTATAAAAGCGTCGTATACAGATTTAGTTTCTCCTTATCATTCTCATAAGAATCCTTTAAGGATTGAAACACTGTATGATTGATATTAATTTCCAACACCTTGGCTGCCTTCACATCTTGGTTATTCGGCATTGATTTTAATATTTTCTCCATCTCTATCGTTACTTCACCATCTGAAGAGAAGCATACGGGATGGGTTCTCAATCTTCTAGAAGCTCTTACATTTTTCACTTTATCTGTTAAGATTGTTTTCATATATTCGAAAAGTTCTTTATTATTGTTCGCTTCGGAATCCGTATCCTTCTCATTTTCTTCCGCTTCAATCCCCAAGTCACCGCTCGATACGGATTTGAATTCTTTTTCTTTGTAGCTCATGAGCATTTTTATTGCGAACTCATCTATGTCATCGGTAAAGTATAAAATTTCATATCCTTTATCGGAAACCATCTCTGTCTGTGGAAGTTTATCAATTCTTTCGTTCGTCTCTCCGGAAGCGTAATAAATGTATTTCTGATCCTCCGGCATTCTGGATACATACTCATCTAAGGTTACCAGATTCTTCTCCTTGGAAGAGTAGAACATCAATAAATCCTGCAATATGTCCTTATGACTTCCATAGTCATTATAAACCCCATATTTCAGCTGTCTGCCAAAGGATTTGTAAAATTGTTCATACTTCTCTCTTTCATCCTTCAACAAACTTTGCAATTGGCTTTTTATTTTACTCTGAATGTTCTTTGCAATGAGCTTCAATTGTCTATCGTGCTGCAGCATCTCTCTCGAGATATTAAGGGATAAATCTGCCGAATCCACAATCCCTTTGACAAAGCTGAAAAAGTCAGGGAGCAAGTCGGAGCATTTATCCATGATCAATACACCATTGGCATAAAGCTCTAACCCCTTCTCATATTCCTTTGAATAAAAGTCAAAAGGGATGCTCTCCGGGATAAACAGGATAGAATGATAACTCACAGTACCTTCAACACTGATGTGGATGTGCTTAATCGGCTTGTCAAAGCCGTAACGTTTGTCAGCATAAAATTTCTCGTAATCTTCTGGAGTAAGCTCATTTTTATTCTTCTTCCAGATCGGAATCATACTGTTTACAATTTGCTCATCGTTATAATCTTCGAATTCATCTTCTGCGCCTTCTTTAAGTCTTTTTCCGGCAGCATCCATCTTAATCGGGTATTTAATGAAATCGGAATATTTTCTGATGATGTCCTTTAAACGATACTCCTCCAAATACTCATCATATTTATCATCCTCTGTATTCTCTTTGATTTTCAGGGTAACCTCTGTGCCAACCGAATCCTTCTCATACGACTCGATGGTGTATCCGTCCGCACCCGTGGATTCCCACTTATACGCGACATCGCTGCCTAAAGCTTTACTAATGACAGTAACTACTTCAGCCACCATAAAAGCCGAATAGAAGCCAACGCCAAATTGACCAATGATATCATGCCCATCTTGCGATGTATTGTCTTTCTTGAATGCTAATGAACCGCTCTTCGCGATGATTCCAAGATTATTCTCAAGATCTTCCTTGGTCATTCCAATCCCTGTATCCGTGATCGTCAGCGTTCTGTTTTCCTTGTCGGCAACCACTTTAACGTAGTAGCTGTCTTTGTCAAAAACCAATTGTTCATCGGTTAATGCTTTGTAGTATATCTTGTCAATTGCATCACTGGCATTGGACAGCAATTCTCTTAAAAAGATCTCTTTCTGTGTATAAATAGAGTTGATCATCATTTCTAATAGTCTTTTGGATTCTGCTTTAAACTCTTGTTTTTCCACTGATAATTCTCCCTTCAATATGAAAACGATGCAAATGGTACGATAGATCGTTATAACGATAACGGATTAGCACTCCAAACCATCGAGTGCCAACTCTTACTTTTATACCACTACTCTATTTTTATGTCAATGAGGTATTGAAAGATGGTTGTGGTGTAAAAACTTCATCCATGTTACATCGGACCTAAACGAACACATAGTATGGAGTAAATTAAGTTTGAAAAAAACATTGGATCTTCAAGTGGAAACATTAATTCAAAGAAAAAAGCTGCTAAGGATTCCCTTAACAGCCGTTTTTACATTTAATGTAGTCGAGTTTCTGTGCCCCCATCATGCGATGCGTTCATTAGAACATATTTAGGAAACAAAGTATTTCTTCCATTATAACGATGATTGCCAAAGTAAATCCAGAAAACAAGGATCCTTCCTAATAAAATTGAATAAATTCAGTCAAAGCGTCAGGTAGCTTGTTTTGCACGGGGAAATGTGTAGATCTTGTTCCAGTGGATGCCGCCATCCGAGGTGGTGTAGAGTACAGAAGGCTCGGAATTGTCCGTGCAGATCCACCATCCGTGGTTGGCGTCAGCCAAGGCCAGCAGAGCTCCGGCGTATCCTGCGAACGATGCCGTTCCGTTCACCCAGGTTTTCCCGCCATCCGTAGTCCGACCGACCGTATTCGGCTTGTCGCAGGCCGGGCAGTCGCCGTCCATGAATGCGACATTGCTGTCCACGACGTACAGCGGTCCCGGCTTGGTGCCCTGATTCTTCGGTCCATCATTGTATTCCGTTGGGAAGCCGGGAGCGGAGCCCCCGCCAGCTGACGAATTGGCTAGGACAGTCTGCCATTTCTTGCCGCCGTCAGAAGTGTGAAACAGGGAGTAGGAGGTCTGCGTCATGCCGGAATCGCCAATCCATTCGACCCAAGCATCGTCCGTTCCGGCTGACCGAATCACCGTTCCGTTCAGCGGTGAAACGAGCTTCAGTCCCATGGCGATTTGCCATGTTTTGCCGCCGTCCGTCGTTCTCTCGATCATGCCCATCCCGTTGCTTTGGACTACTGCCCAGCCGTTGCTCTTGTCATGGAAATAGGCGTCTCCGGACATTCCGCTAGGAACTGGCAGTGTGCTCCAGTTTTTGCCGCCGTCCGTTGTTCTTGCATTCGCGCTGAACGCTTCGTTCTTCGAAACAAAATGCAGAAAGCCTTTGTTCGGTACTTTCCCCACCGTTGCCCAGTGCTTGCCGCCGTCCAAAGTTCCGAGTAAATTGTCTTTGTCGGTGACTGCCCAGGCATCCTGACCGTTCAGCGCAAAGATCTGGTTGAATGTGGCGCTGCCGAGGTACTGGTTCTGCCAATGCTTTCCGCCGTCATCGGTCCGGGCGATCCACCCGGCGCCACCGATCCATCCGGATCCGGCACTGGCTACCCTTACGGCCGTGACTTTGCCCGTCGCGCCGCCGGACGGGATCGTTACTACCGGCTTGCCAGGACTTGGTCTTGGCGTTGGATTAGCTGACGGCTGTGGTGTCGAACTTTCTATAGGATTTGAGGGAGTCGCAGTTACCGCAGGTGTTTCGGTCGCGCCCGTTGCGGTTGGCGATGGACTGACGGTTCCGCTGCTGGAGGCTCCAATAGGATTCTGGCAGCCAGCCGGAACAAGGAACAGAATCAAGAGCAGGGCGTATGCCCTTTTGCGTAAATTAAACATGTTCATTCCTCCGTAGTATGATGTATTCTAAGATGTCTCACTACATAATAGACGAAATGGACGAGAAAATGGTTGCAGATGTTCCATTTCGATTCATCCCAATCTTTGTTAATATTTATACATCAAAATTAAAAAAGGAGTGATTACCTATAATCACCTCACCTCCATTCAAACAAACAAAGCCTATGCGATAGCTACATAGACTTTGTATAGTTTTATATTCATTAACAAATAACTATTCCGTTTCACTTTAAAGTCATCGTATCTATTATACTAACGTTTTATCTTTTTTCAGCTACCACAAAAGTATAATCCCCCAGATCGCTACTGTATCGGTCGAGAGCCTTTTGTATTCTACCGCTTTCAATATCGGATTTTAGTTTTGTACAGCCAACATGAATCTCATCTGGCGAAGCCAAATTTGCAAAGGTAGAAATACCTGCACGAACCTTTGGGTTTAGATAAATATTGGGGTCGTATTTACCGCTATAAAGAAAAAAGTCTTGCAGGTTAGGTTGAATTAAGAATGTTTCAAGTCCTATAATTTCAAACCCAGCTTGCCTTAAATTTTCGACTACATGCGGAACTTTTGGCATCTGACTGCACGAATCCATCATCGCTTTTGGAAAATACTCTTTTAGCCAATAACGCTCCATTTGTTCTGGTGAGGTAGTAAAGATAACAAACCTCCCCTTTTTAATGACCCTGCATACTTGCTGGAAAGAATGATATAAATTTTCAAAATGATGAATAGCTAAAATACAAGTTGCACCTGAGAAAACCCCTTCTTGATATGGCAGATTTATTATATCCGCTTTATCCCATGTAACTTGATTTGATTTATTACGTGCTTTGCCTAACATTTCTTCTGATATGTCAGCACCTGTCATATTTAAACCCAGTTCCGATAAAGCGATTGTGTAATTTCCTGTTCCACAGGCTACATCAAGAATCGGTGAATCATCAAAAATTTGAAGATGATTAACTAATCGTTGTGCAATTTGAGGGTCAGCCTTACGAGACGTATCATATTCCTTTCCAATAACATCGTATAATTCCATATAAATTAAACCTTCTTCTAAAGTAATCGACTTTAAATCTACATTACCATAAAAAGTAATATTGTGGAATTTATTAAATATTACTACCTGTTAGTGTGAATAATGTTTTGAGATACATTGAGTAAACTAATTTATATATCAGACATTAATATGTCAGCGATTATATGTTCGCATGAAAAAACCTCCCGATAGGAAAGTTGTTTAAATTTATTGTTTTCAGTAATTATGAATTAACTTACAAGTCCGAATTTATTTTGTCTTACACTTCTTTTGTAATTTCAGTATATTTTTTAAAATTGTCTAATATCGACTGCCATCCGGCTTTTTGCATCTCAATTGGATTGATCTTTTCCGCATCAAAAGTTGAAACGATCTTTGTTTCGTTTTCTTGGCTAATAAAAGTGATACTAACTTTTCTTCCATCACCTAAAGTATAAGAAATACCCTCATTTATTCTCACTTCATCATAAACCCCACCAAAATCAAATCCAAAACTGCCATCTTTAGCTTCCATTCTTGAAAGAAATTTCCCACCAACCCTTAAATCATTTTCGGCAAATGGCGTATGCCAGTCATCTGAAGCATTATTCCATTTTGTTATATGTTTTGGCTCTGTCCAATATTTCCACACTCTTTCAACTGGTGTTTGAACTGTTGTTTCTACCGTTACTCTTAAATTATTACCTGTTTCCATTTTTTTACCGCCTCACTTAATATATTTAGTTTCATATATATTAAAAGCATCATCTTCAAATTGCATTACGGGTAGGTTGGCTTACCCTTTCAATATACGCCCTTTACATGACAGATCAAACCTCCTAATATATCCTTACTAAGCACTCCACATGTGTTGAGACGGTGAAAGGAATATAAATAAACTCAGCAACTCTTCTTTTCGCAAAACCCGCCACATGTCTATAATACTTGTGCATCGCTTTCTTTATTGAACTCCCTCGTATCCGTTGAGTAAGAATAACAATTGATACCACACCCTAATTTAACCAATGTTTTGGAATGCTTAGAGAAGGTGGTAATTTGGTTTTAATATCGCCATTAGCCGAATTTACTTGTGCCTGTGTAAGAAAGATACTTCCTATGAGATTAGCTCCACTTAAATCAGCGTCTCTAAAGTCTGCACCAATAAGGTCGGTCATTCTCATGTCAGCATCTCGAAGGTCAGAAGCAATAAGTAAAACTCCTCTCAAATTAGTACCTCTAAGATTAGCACCTCTTAAATTTGCTCCAATAAGGTCTTTTCCGGGTCTGTCAATAATTTTGTGTAAACTCTTTAAAAAAGACTTCTCCCCGAGGGGAGAAAAATTTATTTAAGATGCTGTCCGATCCGTTCCGGGAAGAAAACGGACAACTGGAGCAGCATTTGACCCC
>JAQBPR010000014.1 GCA_028287395.1 Bacilli bacterium | reverse complement strand
TTTCCCCAAAATTCAGGGTCTGTTTCAGAGCTGCGATGTCCTTGCGTATGCACAAATAGATGCTCCACGCGATCTGGCTTCACGTTAGTGAGCACATAATCCAGTTCAGCAGAGGAGATGTAATCGTCCCGTCTGGAGTGAATCAAAAGCATCGGTGTTTGTGTACGATTAATAATCTGGACAATGTCTAATCTTTTCGCTTCCTGTGCTGAAATGCCGATACGGAAGTACCATATTTTTGGAATAAAAAAGGCAAGT
Organism: Bacilli bacterium; assembly: GCA_028287395.1. GTDB lineage: Bacteria > Bacillota > Bacilli > Paenibacillales > NBRC-103111 > Paenibacillus_AC. Next base: position 7,797 of record JAQBPR010000014.1, on the reverse strand, counting down.
GGAAAAATAGGCAGCTTATGCCGTTTGAGCTCTGATGTTATCATCGTTTCCATTCGAACCGGCATGGAGTCGGTCACCATGACTTTGATTCGGGGCTCATGCTCCATCGCCAGTATACTGCCGAAGGCACCTAATGAATAAGCAAAAATAGCTATCCGCTCGGCGTCTATATCTGTTCTGGAAGAAGCGTAGTCGATAGCTGAAAGCACATCGTCGCGGAACATGATTCCTGAAGGTGTAGGATAGGGATCGCTTTCCCCATGACCACGGGCATCAAATAAAAGCAGGGCGTAGCCGGCTTTGTGAAGCGGTTCTGCATAGCGCAGCACGCGGGAACGATTCGAACCCCATCCATGAACAATGATAATGAGCGGTGGCGGTGAAGCCGTTTGAATCGAGGGGATAAACCAGCCGCGAATGCTCAAGCCTTTGCTTAGAAAAACAATATTTTCATAAGGCACACCAGGGATGGCGGTTAATTCCTTATTTTTTGGCGGAGCTTGGCTTTTGACGCCCATAATCCAGATAAACAAAGCAATTAGCAAAAGTAGAATAAAGATAATCAGAAAAGTATATAAAAGCCAACTCATAGATGAAGCACCTCTTTTAGGCAATATTAGACACCGTTTGTCCTCATGGAAGTAGGTTATTCCAATAAGGGCGAATGGGTCTATTTTAGCGTTTTCCGCAGAAAATTGCGAATGAGAAGTTTTTGACGCACATATACATAGGAAGAAGGTTGTTTACATTTGGCCAATAACCTAGGGAGGATGACCATGTATAATGTGAACTATGATGCGGCGGCTTTATTCGAACAGCGGTTTTGGCTGCAGATTTTAGGTGATCATGCTCGTTTTATTCTCGGGGCTCTAGCACCCGTGGAGCAGGAAGAAATTCAGCCTGCAGAATGCTTTATTCAATCGTTTGATCAATTATTGGAGCAAGCTCGTTGTCCGCTAGATCGTAATGAATTGATGGTGTTGAACCAAACGTCCTATCAAAAGGCATTGGAGCTGCGAGCTTTCAAGCTGCATTTACTGGAAAGGTTGCTAAGTAATGATATTCAATTTCATTTACCTCCTACATTTATCAATCATATGGTTAATGAAATTGAAGAATATTTGCGAATCAATGGTCATTTGCTTGCTGGCGAGCTGCCGCCTCTTTTTGGTCCGCTTCATTTGCATTTACTCTGGCTGCCGGATGCGAGCGGACACGCGTCTGCGATTACGATTAATTTGGATATGGTCGAAAAAAAATTGATTCATATCAGCGAGGGGTTTTCGCAGCAGTTTTCTGAATTTTATCTCAAAGCGGTGGAATTGGCCGGCTATATGCGATCCAATTTGAAGCAGTTTCCTGCGCTAACTCGTTTTAATAAAGAAGTTGAACTGGAGCTTTTATTATTTCAAGATTTTTTGTGCGAATTGGAAGAATTGGATCTCAAAGCAGAGGTGCTTGGAACATTACTTCCGCTTTTCCCCGATCATATGGCAAGGGAAGAGTGTTATTATTTAACCAAGCTTTCGCAGGTATCCGAAGTAAAGCAACCGCAATGTGATCCTACCAAGCCGCGAGTGGCAAAGTAGACTTACGCAAATATCAGGAGTGAATAAGAGGTAAAAAGTTGGTCATCACCGACTTGATGCCTTTTTTTGATTTAACAACTATTCCTCGACAATATTCGATATATTTTGTAAAATTTGCATATGTCGTATTGGTGCATACATAGAAAGCAAATGAGGTAGGACCATGAGTCAACTATTACGAATCGCCATTGATATGGATGGCGTTATCGCGGATCTGGTACCGAAGCAGCTAGCTTGGTACAATCGCGATTTTCAACAAAATCTTACTTTAACGGACCTGCACGGAAAAAAACTTCGTCAACTCGCGAAAAATCCGCAGGCTGTCATGAGTTATTATGATGAACCGGATTTTTTTCGGGATTTAAAGGTGATTGAAGGCAGTCAAGAAACGATTCGAGCCTTGCAAAGCAAATATGAGATTTTTATTTCGACTGCAGCCATGGAGGTTCCCCATTCATTTCAAGCGAAATATCAGTGGTTGAAGGAGCATTTTGCTTTCATTCCAGATACGCATCTTGTTTTTTGCGGGGATAAAAGTATAATTCATGCGGATTATTTAATCGATGATAATTCCAGTCATTTTGCCGGATTCCAGGGGAAGGGGATCTTATTTACCGCTCCCCATAATGTCTATGAGGAGGGGCATATTCGCGTGAACCATTGGCGTGATGTGGCTCAGATGTTTTTGGATTAAAGCTTAGTTTGTTGCGGTTTTTGCTCGCTGCTGTCTTTATTCTGACGCGGATAAAGTCCACCTTGTCCAAAATATTGATAATAAGCGCATTCGATGCGTCCGTTAAACAGCTTGCGTTTTTTATTGGCCGGCCTGCCGTAAAAATGCTCAAGCTGTTTATTTGGGTTTAAGATGAAGACGGACCATGTGGGCAGCGGCTTCGTCATCGCGCCGAGCTGGCGCAAGGCAAGCTCGACTTCTGCTTCATCACCTAAGCGTTCCCCATAGGGCGGATTGGTGATGATGCAGCCGTGCTCGCCCTCGGGGCGCAGCGAGGCAACAGGAGCGACGCTGAAGCGGAGCTCCTTGGACAGCCCCGCGGCTTTCGCGGCGGCATGGGCGACTTCGATCGCCGCAGGATCGATATCCGAGCCGCTGATGTCCAGCGGGATATCGTCGCGCAGCAGATCGAAGGCTTCTTCGCGGGCCTCGTGCCATAGCGCCTGCGGCACGATGGACCACGCCTCGGCGGCGAAGGAGCGGCGCAGCCCGGGCGCGATGTTCCATGCGATCATCGCCGCCTCAATCGGGATCGTGCCCGACCCGCAGAAGGGGTCGAGCAGGGGACGCTCAGCGTTCCACCGGCTGAGCAGAATAAGCGCCGCCGCCATTGTCTCTTTGAGCGGCGCTTCGGTCACAAGCTTGCGGTAGCCGCGCTTGTGCAGCCCATACCCTGACGAGTCCAGCGTCAGCGTAGCCACATCATTCAGCAGCGCGACCTCGATCACATAGCGGGGGCCCGTTTCCGCAAACCATTCCGTATTGTACTGCTGCTTCATTTTTTCTACGATCGCTTTCTTGACGATCGCTTGGCAGGCAGGCACGCTCGATAGCTGCGATTTATGCGATCTTCCTTGCACAGGAAATTCCGCATCCCCGGGAATCCAATCCGGCCACGGAAGGGCTTTCGTCTTTTCGAATAATTCCTCAAAGTTGGCAGCCGGAAACTCGCCCATTTTCACTAAGATGCGATCTGCGGTGCGTAACCATAAATTGGCGCGGCAGATGGCCAGTTCGTCTCCCCAAAAGGTAACTCGGCCATTTTCGACCATCATGTCCTCATAGCCTAATTCCTTTACTTCGCGTGCGACAACCGCTTCCATCCCCATAGGTGTTGTTGCGATTAATTGTATTTTTGCCATCGATATATCCTCATTTCGTTAATATGCTACAATAAATATACTGTCAAACGGGCAATATGTGTTAAATGTTGTCCATTACCAGTACAAGTATAGGATAAATACCAAAGCGTTACAAACTTAGTCTGAATGGAGATGCTGAAATGACCGTTGGTACGAATGAAGAGTATGTAGATTCTCTGTATGTAAGGGATGTTGATTTAGAAAGAGTGAAAGAAGGCATTCGCGCCTTAGGGATGCCGGAAATATCGATAGCGTCGGGATATGGACGACTTTTGACCTTGCTTGTTCAAACGAGCGGAGCGCAGAATATATTGGAAATCGGAGCCTTAGGCGGCTATAGCGGCATATGTCTTGCACGCGGCTTGCAAGAAGGCGGCAAGCTCCTTTCCCTAGAGTTGAAGCAGGAGTATGCGGATGTAGCCTATAATCATCTGCAGCAAGCTGGTTTAGGTGAGAAGGTGGACTATTTAGTCGGCGATGCAATGGAAACATTGAAGGGATTAGCTGCAGAAAAACGTCGCTATGATTTTTTCTTTATCGACGCGGACAAAGGCAGCTATCCGCATTACTTGGAGTTTGCTATTCAGCTTTCAAATCCCGGCGCGCTTATAGTTGGCGATAATACAAGCATGCACGGTCGTGTATTGAATCCTGCGGAAAATGGCGGTTCAGTAAAAGCTATGCGCCAATTTAACGAACAAATCGCCACAGATCCACGCTTAGAAAGCACGATTTTGCCTGCTTATGATGGATTGGCGATTGCTCGGGTGAAACGATAAGCCAGAGGGTGTCTGTCTTAAGCCTTATTCAATAGATTCGCAGCTTTTTGCTGAACACGTTCTCGTTATCATCCTGATCCATCACTTTTACTTCTGCTGTCCAATTCCCCGAAAATGGCAAGTAGGGTCCCACAGCGCTGTAAGCATATAATTTGCTTTCCGTGGTATTTGCAGGGGCATTCGCAACCTGTTGCAATGGAACAGCTATCGGCGCGATTTCTTGCTTGCCATGGAAGGTTAACCAAAGCTCAACAGATTTTGGTTGTTTCAATGAAATCGGACATTCGAGCTCCACCGAAAATTGATTTTTCCCCGGCTGCATGGGTGATATTTCAGTGGTCATGGCGATTCCGCCAACCGTAGCTTTCCATTGCAAAGGATCATTTGAGGGAAGCGGATTGAGGTAAGAAAAAATAGAGGCAATGATCACTATGCCCAGCATCAACTGCAAATCTAAATTAAGCCAGCGGTGAATGCCTGTCTGGCTTTGTTTTTTCATCATCGCTCTTAACAAGGCGCCAGTACATATGACGCAGAGGACTAAGGCTATTTTGCACAGGAGCAGAATCCCCCAGGTGGTATCAAACAAAAGATTGAGCGACGGCAATATAGTCAGTGTAAATAAACTCCCCGTAATGACTAACAGCACAATACTGGACAACGCAGCTTTGGAGAAACGGGGTAAAAAAAGCTCTGCCCCTTCCTTTCTGAAAATGAAAAGATAGGTTAAGCCAGCAACCCACACAGCAGCTGCTATTAAATGGATAAAGTCGAATGTGATGGTAAACCAAGGCAAATCGGTTGCCGCGGCATGACCGTTGATGCTTTTGCTGAACAATACTAATAAAGCCCAAGCGATATCGAACGACCTCCACCGAAAAAGCAATGGGAAACCGATTACGGATAGCGTAAGTGAAGCGATCCACGACACACCTGTAATCGTATGAGGCAATAGCTGTACTAGCTCTGTAAATGTCCAACCTAGTATATAGCTGCTGAATTGGTAAATGATAAATCCAACTAACGAAATCAAATAGAAAAACTGAATATAGTGAGCTATTCGTTTAAATTTCTGCTTAGCTTCCTCATTCTTATAGGGAATCCAACGACTCCAAAAAGCCCATCCCGTGACAAGCAGCAGGGATAAAAAATAAAACATGCGATACGCCCAGAATCCCTCTGGTCCTGATGCGCTATGGCCTGTGTGGAGACTAGCCTCCGGCTTCTCAGGTGTGGTTGGAGCTGCTGGTGGTTCATTTCCGATGGTAAACACATAAGTCGCTTGAATGGGATGCCCATCTGCGGAAATGACAGTATAGGTCACGGTGTAGTGACCTTGCTGCAAAACAGGTAATTTAAGCTGGATTTGCCGTTGATCCGGGCTGATTTTTGCCTTTTCACAGCAGATAGGCTCACCCTTGGCGTTAAAAACTTCGATACGATATAAATCTATTTGCAATCTTTCGTTAAAGGTCAATTCAATTTGACTTGGCGAGCGGTCCAACTGGCTGTTTAAAGCCGGAGAAGCATTCGTAAGGATAGCATGAGCGAAGACTTGTAAAGGCAGTAGAATAGAAAGCAATAAAGTGCAAATAAGTGCTTTTATCGTTAAGTTTAATGAAAGCTTGATGGTTGAATTCCGCAAATATAAAGAAATAGGACTTCTGCGCACAGCATTAAAAATAAAATTCTTTTCAAGTTTAGTTTCATCGGAACCCCTCCGCATAACGATCTTTATCTCTCCCTTCAATTTAACATAAGTTGGAAATCTGTTCAACCATTTTTTGCCAACTATGGTTTTTTGGTATAGAGTGTGCTTCTTACCCAAAATGAATTGATTAATAGCAAGATAGAGGAGAGAATGAAAATCCAACGGATCGAAATATAGCCCGCTAAAAATCCGCCTGTTACCGGTCCAAGCATATTGCCTAAGCTAAGTGTACTGCTGTTAAAGCTGTAAGCGCGGCTCTCCATGCCGTTAGGTGTGAATTTACGAATAAGCGAATAGACCGAAGGGAGCATGCCGCCAATAAAAATGCCTAGAAAAAAACGCGCTGCGATTAATTCCCCTACATTTTGCACAAGCGCTTGCGGGATAAATGCAATGGCAGATCCAATCAGACAAATACCGAGAATCCGTTCAGCACCGATTTTGTCGCCTAATTTTCCTAGTAATGGGGAAGCGATCATATTGGATAAACCAGTTACCGCCCCAACAAGGGCCGCAAGCAAAGCCAAAAATTCAGTTTTTCCATGGAGATCTTGGACAAAAAGTGGAATTAAGGCCATGGGACTCAACATAGCGAACTGGATCACAAAGGTGACAGCAAATAGCGCAGGCAGCTGTGGGATTTTTCGTAATTGCGCTAAGCCGGCCAGAATAGAAGCTTTTGGTTGGTTTTTATTTTCCACAGCAATGAAGTTCTCTTTGACGAGAAATAAAGCTAACAAGGATGCGCAGAATAAAACGGAACCTGTAATGTAGAAAATCGGACGATAGCTGCCGAACCATTCAGCAAGCAATCCTCCAATAATCGGGCCGAGAATCGTTCCAGCTACTGCACCAGATTGTAGTGTACCCATAGCGAAGCCGATTTTTTCTTTTGGCGTATTTGTAGAGATCAGGGCAACTGCCGCAGGCTGAAAGCCGGAAATCACCCCATTTAGCATACGTAGAAGCAACAGATGCCAGGCGGAATGAGCAAATCCCATGAGTGCTACAACGATAGCCATGCCAAACCCAGAGCGCAACAGCATCATTTTGCGCCCGAAACGGTCTGAAAGCCAGCCCCAAAGAGGCTGAAAGAGAAAAGCCGTGACAAAATTAGCTGCAAAAATCCAACTGGCCCATAATGCAACCTGTTTCGGGTTATGAATGCCCAACTCTTGAAGATAAAAGGGAAGAAACGGAATAATCATCGTCATCCCGCTCATCACTAAAAATTGACCTAGCCATAATACAATTAAATTAATTTTCCAACGTTCCATGAGCCACCTGCTTTTTATGCAAATTAGGGCTTGTCTGCTTTTTATCATATAGAAACGTCGTCGGATGTGCAAGCCATTCTGCCTCGTACATAGACGCATATATTTCAGATACAAGGGTAAAATAATGGATGTCTTACCAAAACCCACCTAATTGAAGGAGATGAAAGTATGCCGTTCGGCGCACATGAAACAATGGAAGTACACGAAGTATTAAATGAAAAAATCAACATGATCAATCATTTAGCCTTGTATACTCAGCAAACACAGAATGAACAGCTTCGTCAGTTGATGGAGCGTCACATGCAGACAGAGATTCAAGGTTATGATCAGCTTGTATCTTATACCCATGATTACAACGCTGCACAGCAACGTAAGCAGGCACAAGGCATGTTAAACGTGCAGCCGCAAAAAATTCAATATGGCTTGCATCATCCGCAGCAGCAAATGCCGCAAATGCAGGGACAGTTAAATGATCAACAAATCGCTTTCGCTTTACTCTCCTGTCACAAAAACGGCGCTAAAAACGCGATGAATTCCGCATTGGAGTGCGCTGATCCGAACATTCG